>CAJYRH010000476.1 GCA_913776795.1 uncultured Pseudorhodoferax sp.
GGCACATCGCCGAAGGGACGGACTGCATCGGCGTGGTGGGCACGACGGGCGAGTCGCCCACCGTGAACGTCGAGGAGCACTGCGAGATCATCCGCGTCTCGGTCGAACAGTCCAAGGGCCGCGTGCCCATCATGGCCGGATGCGGCGCCAACTCCACGCGCGAGGCGATCGAGCTGGCCCGCTTTGCCAAGACGGTCGGCGCAGACTGCCAGCTGCAGGTCGTGCCCTACTACAACAAGCCGACGCAGGAAGGCCAGTACCAGCACTTCAAGGCCATCGCCGAGGCCGTCGGTGACCTGCCCACCGTGTTGTACAACGTGCCCGGCCGCACCGTAGCCGATATGGCGCACGACACCGTGCTGCGCCTGGCCCAGGTACCCGGCATCGTCGGCATCAAGGAGGCCACGGGCAACATCGAACGCGCGCAGTGGCTGATCCGCGACGTACCCAAGGGCTTTGCGGTGTACTCCGGCGACGACCCGACCGCCGTGGCGCTGATGCTGTGCGGCGGCCAGGGCAACGTGAGCGTCACGGCCAACATCGCTCCCCGGCTGATGCACCAGCTGTGCGTGGCCGCCATCGCCGGCGACGCACGCGGCGCGATGGAGATCCAGCGCAGGCTGCTGCCCGTGCACAAGCACCTGTTCGTCGAAGCCAACCCCATCCCGCTCAAGTGGGCGATGGCCCGCATGGGCCTGTGCGGCGGCACCATGCGGCTGCCAATGACCCCCCTCGCCCAGAACAACGAAGCCGTCGTCGAAGCGGCATTGCGCGCCAGCGGCCTGCTCTGAGCTGCCTGCGCTTCGGTCTCTCTACAGGAATCCCGTCCGTGAAATTTCCCGCTCGACTGGCGCTGCTCGCGCTGTCCCTGGCGCTCGGCGCCTGCTCGGTGCTCGAAGGCAGCAAGATCGACTACAAGAGCGCCGGCAAGGCGCCCACGCTGGAGGTGCCGCCCGATCTCACGCAGTTGAGCCGCGACAGCCGTTACGTGGTGCCCGGCAGCACCGTCTCGGCCAATGCCTACCAGACCACCCAGCCGCAGCAGCTGGCCGGCGTGCCCGTGGCCGCCAGCCAGATCGGTGACGTGCGCATCGAGCGCGACGGCAACACACGCTGGCTGGTGCTGAGCCGCGCGCCCGACGAGAAGCTCTGGGACCAGGTGCGCGACTTCTGGCAGGAGAACGGGTTCCTGCTCACGATCGACCAGCGCAACCTGGGCATCATGGAAACCGACTGGGCCGAGAACCGCGCCAAGCTGCCGCAAGACTTCATCCGCAGCACGCTGGGCAAGTTGCTGGACTCGGTCTACTCCACTGGCGAGCGCGACCGCTTTCGCACACGCGTCGAGCGCACGGCGAACGGCTCGGAAATCTTCATCAGCCACCGCGGCATGGTCGAGGTGTATCCGGATACCAACGCGCGTGATCGCACGGTCTGGCAACCGCGCGCCGTCGACCCCGAGCTCGAAGCCGAGTTCCTGCGCCGCCTGATGGTCAAGCTCGGCAGCCGCGACGAGCAGGTCAAGGCCGCCGCCGTCTCGGAGACCACGGTGCGCTCGACCACGCGGATCGCCACGGTCAACAACCAGCCCGTGGTGCAGATGGACGACGGCTTCGACCGTGCCTGGCGCCGCGTCGGCCTGGCGCTGGACCGCACCGGCTTCACCGTGGAAGACCGCGACCGCAGCCAGGGCACCTACTTCGTGCGGTACGTGGCCCCGAACCCGAACAAGGCCGAACCCGGCTTCTTCGGAAAGCTGTTCGGCGCTGGCAACAAGGTCGAGGACCCGCTCAAGTACCGCATCACGGTGCGCAGCCAGGGCGAGAGCAGCACGGTTGCCGTGCTGGGCGCGGATGGCGCACCGGCCAGGCAGGCGGACGCGCAGAACATCGTCAGGGTCATCGCCGACGACCTGCGCTGAACGGCCAGCGCACGGATGTTGCGCTTCAAAAACCTGGGCAGTGGCAGCACGGGCAATGCCACGGTGGTGGAGGCACGCGACGGCGGCCGGCCCAATCGCCTGCTGATCGACTGTGGCCTGGGCCCACGCACGCTGGCCATGCGTCTGGGCCTTGCGGGTCTGGACATGGCCGACATCGATGCCATCTTCGTCACGCACGAGCACAGCGACCACATTGGCAGTGCCTGCAAGATCGCGCTGCGCCACCGCATCCCGCTGTGGATGAGCCACGGCACGCACCAGGCCATCGGCGCGCCCGACCTGGGCGATCTGCTGCGCATAGCGCGCGACGGGGACGCGGTTGGCCTGGGCGCTCTGCAGTTCCGCCCCTTCACCGTGCCGCACGATGCACGCGAGCCCCTGCAGCTGCGCCTGTCCGACGGCGCCGCGTGCCTTGGCGTGCTGACCGATCTGGGCCACGCCACGCCGCATGTGCTGGAGCAATTGGCCGGCTGCCGCGCCATGCTGCTGGAATGCAACCACGACCCGGAGCTGCTGGCAGCCTCGGCCTACCCCCATTTCCTCAAGCAGCGCGTGGCCGGCAAGCACGGCCACCTGGCCAATCCGTTGGCCGCAGGCATCGCCGCGGCGCTCGCCGCGCAGGGCCTGCAACAGGTGGTGGCCGCCCACCTGAGCCAGCAGAACAACCGACCGGAGCTGGCGCTTGCAGCCTTGGCCGCAGCAGATGGCTGCGGCAGTCTGGCACTCGGAGTGGCGCACCCGGTCACGGGCACCGACTGGATCGAGGTCTGAAACGACAAGAGCCACCTTGCGGTGGCTCTTTCATCGGCCTCGGTTGAAGCTTACTGCTTGACAGCGCCCTTGGCAGCGTCTGCAGCAGCCTTGGCAGCATCTTGTGCGGCAGCGGCTGCGTCCTTGGCCGCATCGGTGGCGTTCTTCACCGCAGCGGCGGCAGCGTCCTTGGCGTTGTCGGTGGCAGCGCCAACGGCCGCCGCGGCAGCGTCGGCGGCAGACGCAGCAGCGCTGGCAGCATCTGCGGCCGCAGAAGCGGCAGCTTCAGCCGGTGCTGCAGCAGGCGCGGGAGCAGGTGCTTCTACAGCCGGAGCCGGAGCGGGCACCGGCGCTGGTTCTTCCTTCTTGCCACAGGCAGCAAGGGCGGCAGCCCCCATCAAGGCGGCGAGTACGAGCTTCTTGTTCATTGCTTGGATCCTTGGTGTTCTTTGGAAACAGTCCTGAAGAGATTGCAGTCCCGCGACACGGACGAGGGCCTGCAGCGACCGAGTTGAAAGCACGAGGTCGCCTCCAGCCCAGCGGGCGATTATAGGCAGCGCGCCTTTGTAAACCCGTGTAAACCCTGCTTACAAGCCGAGCACGGAGGCTGCGAAAGCGGGGGCGCTGCGCCGAAGCACTTCCGCGAGGAATTCCTGTGTCTGCACCCGCCGGGCCGCTTCCGCGCCGGCCCAGCCGGTACAGCGAATGGCATCGAGGCGCCGCAGGTTCCAGTGCGGGCTCCACAGCACACTCGGAAAATCCTGCCGGTCCAGGCTTTTGCAGGCACGGCAGCTGACCAGATGGTCCCACTGCGTGCGCCACGCCACGAAGCGCGCATGGCGGCGCCGCAGTTCCTCGTAGCTGCCAGCCAGCATCACGAAGCGGCGTCCCGGCCGTGACCAGGCCTGCAGATCGGCGATCACCTCGCGTTCACCCAGCGGCCAGTCGGCAAAGTCGGCATCGGCCAGCGTCAGTTCGGTCCAGCCTTGTCGTGCAGCCGCCTGGAGGCCTTCGCGCAGCCACTGGCGGAACTGATCGCGGCCTTCGAAACGGCCTTGAGGCAACGTCGGCGCACCATCAGCCATCGAAGTCCGGCCGCAGCCAGCCGTCCTCGCACCACTGGGCCAGAAGGGTCCGGGCGCCAGCGCTGGCGCCTGCAAGCTCACGTGCCGACAGGCGGCGCAGGTCCGCCAGTCGCTGCATCAGGCGCGCATCGCG
>CAJYRH010000477.1 GCA_913776795.1 uncultured Pseudorhodoferax sp.
CCGGGCTGCAGCGCCGCGGCCACGCCGGCGAAGGTCTCCGCGAAGCCGCGGATGCCGTGCAGCATGACGATGGGCCGCGCCGCCGGGTCGCCCCATTCGGTCACGTGGATCGACAGCCCGTCGATCGCCAGCGGATAGTCCCTGCGCGCGGTCATGGCGTCAGACCAGGCCGTCGTTGCCCTGGATGTCGGCGGCCTGCAGGCCCCCCAGGCGCGCGTGCAGCCGCCCGCGCGTGGCGAAGGCCCAGATCAGCACCACCTCGTCGCGGTTGGGGCCGTCGCCGAAGGTGGCCGTCACCGTGTCGTAGTGCGAGCGCACGTACAGCGCGTCCTTGTGCGCCAGCGGGATGTCGATGGCCGTGCCCGGCCCGCCGCGCTTGCCGGTGGAGGGCACCCAGCTCTTGGCCCCGCCCAGCGCCTCGCGCACCGGGTTGGCCGCCGGGTTGGTCAGCAGCGCGTTGCCGTGCTCGTACTCGCCGTCGGTGCCCACCAGGCAGGCCTTGCCGTAGCTTTCGATGCGCTGGCCCTGGGCGGCCTCGGCGATGCGGCGGCCGAACTCGCGGCCCAGCGCGGGCGAGGGCTCGATCCACGCCGACAGGTCGGCCTCGTAGCGCCCGGCGAAAGGGTTGTGCAGGCAGGCGGCCACGACGATCTTGCGCAGCGGCGCGCCGTCGGCGGCCAGGCCGCTCTCGCCGGCCAGGCTGTCCTCGACCTGCAGATACCACTTGCGGATGTGGAAGGCGCCGAAGTTGAGTGTCTTCATGGATTTCTCCGATATCGGTGAAGTTTGAAATGCAATAAACAAAGAAATTACCTTTATACGGTAATTATCTGATCATTGCACAACGTGTCTTGCCAAGGTGACGCGCGTTGCTGCGGCTCTCGCTGCGAACTTTTTAGAGGTTCTGGTGCGAAGGGTGGCGAAGATCTGGCGTTTACCCTGTGTTGGCATATTTATCGCATAGAGGTAAAAACGTCGTAGGCGATGCATGGAGTGCCACAAGACAGGGCGCCACCACATCGGCTCGCACCACAACCATCCGAAGGAAAGAGATGACGGCATTCGCATGCACCATCCTGGTGGCCACGGCCGGCCAGGGCATCCTGCGCAGCAACGACGAGGGCGCCACCTGGCACCGCCTGGGGCTGAAAGAGTCGATCGAGTTCGACGGCACGGTCCGCGCGCTCGCGGTCGATCCGTCCGACCCTGCGCGCATCTATGCAGGCGCCGACAGCGGCCTGTCCATCAGCACCGACGGGGGTGTGCACTGGCGCCGGGCCGACGGCGTGCTGAGCGGTCAGACGGTCTGGTCCATCGCGGTCGATCCGGCCGATCCGCGCGTGCTGTTCGCGGGCACCGGCGCGCCGTCACGTGCGGCCATCTACCGCTCGCGCGATGCGGGCGAGACCTGGACGCGCCTGGCACCCGAGATCCCCGAGTTCTGTGCCGGCGTGCACCGGCCGCGGCTGCTGACCATCTGCATCGATCCTAGTGACAGCCGCCAGGTCTGGTTCGGTGTGGAGGAGGGGGGCGCCTGGCGCTCGCGCGATGGTGGCGAGCAGTGGGAGCGGCTGGCCGAGGGCACGCCGCAGACCATCCGCAATGCCGACATCCACGCCGTCAGCGTGCTGCCGGCCACGCCGCACGCGCCCAAGACCACGCTGGTGCTCACGGTCAACTCCGTACACCGCAGCACCGACGACGGTGCTTCGTGGCAGGGCGAACTGTCGCGCGAGCGCTTCGAAGGCCTCTACTACACGCGCACGGTGCAGGCCCTGCCGGGTTCCGACACCTTGCTGCTGGCCATGGGCGACGGCACGCCGGGGCGGCGCACGCGCATCTACCGCTCCACCGACCGCGCGCAGAGCTGGCAGGAGTCGCGCATCGACACGCCGCCCAACTCCACCGTGTGGGCCTTCGGCACGCATGCGGCACGGCCCGGCCTGGTGTTTGCCGGCACCAAGTACGGCGACCTGTACCGCTCGGACGACGGCGGCCTGCGCTGGCACAAGGAATGGCGCGTGTTCAGCGAGATCACGGCCGTGGCCTGGACGCCCATGAAGGCCGCACTCGTCGCCCACCCCCAGTCGCTGCAGTAGGCCAGTGCTGCTTGCATTTCACCCACAGGACATTCCCATGAAGCTCTACCTCACCCCCCACGCCTGCTCGCTGGCCGCCGACATCGTCGCGCGCGAGGCCGGCATTCCGCTCGAACGCGTCTGGGTCGACGTGCGCGCCAAGAAGCTGCAGGACGGCAGCGACTACCACGCGGTCAATCCCAAGGGCCAGGTGCCGGCGCTGCAGACCGACGACGGCCAGTTCCTGAGCGAGGGCAGCGTCATCATCCAGTACCTGTGCGACGGCCATGGCGGCGATCTGCTGCTGCCCACCGCACTGGGCATGGACCGCTACCGCGTGCTCGAGTGGCTGAGCTTCATCGCCACCGAGCTTCACAAGGGCTTCACGCCGCTGTTCCGGCCGACCACACCGCCCGCGTACCGCGCCATCGCCGTCGAGAACCTCGCAAAGCGCCTGGCCTGGCTCGACAGCGTGCTGGCCGGCCGCGCGTTCCTGCACGGCGGGCGCTTCACCGCGGCCGATGCCTACTGCTACACCATCGTGATGTGGAGCGCGCTGCACAAGATCGACCTGGCGGCCTGGCCGCACCTGGTGGCCTACCTGCAGCGCGTGGACCAGCGGCCGCACGTGCGCGCAGCGCTGGCGGACGAACAGGCCGAACTGGCCCGCCGGGCCGCGGCCTGAACACCGGAGCAGGCACATGGCCCAGCAACGGTGGACCCGCCGGCCCGACGGCTCGAACTGGGGCGACTTCGGCCCCGACGACCAGCGCGGCGCGATGAACCTAGTCGGCCCCGCGCAGGTGCGCAAGGGGCTGGTCGAGGCGCAGGAAGGACGCACCTTCAACCTCTCGCTGCCGCTGGACTACCCCGGCGGCAATGCGCTGCATCCACGGCGCCACCCGCCGCGGCGCTTCGCCACGCTGCGCGGCGCGCCGCACGAGGGCGAGCAATGCTTCTGCTTCTCGATGTCGCGCGTGAACCCGTTCTACACCGACGTCTTCAGCGACGACGTGGTCCTGCTGCACACCCAGTACTCCACGCAGTGGGACGGCCTGGCGCATGCGGGCGCCGAGTTCGACGCGGACGGCGACGGCGTGGACGAGCAGGTCTTCTACAACGGATACCGCGCCGGTACCGACGTGCGGACCGCACAGCGTGCGCAGGCCGACGGCCCCGCCGGCTGGAACACCTGGGAAGGGCCGCGCGCCGCGGCGCTGGGCATCGAGCAGCTGTCTGAGCATGGCGTGCAGGGCCGCGCCGTGCTGGTCGACCTGCACCGGCACTACGGCACGCAGAACCATGCCGTGGGCTACGACGACCTGATGCGCATCCTCGACGCGGACCAGGTGCAGGTGGAGCGCGGCGACATGCTGTGCCTGCGCACGGGACTGGACGACATGATCCTGGCCATGGGCCGCGCGCCGGTCGCGCAGGTGCTTCTGACCTCCTGCGCCGGGCTGGACGGCGGCGACCAGCGGCTGCTGGACTGGATCAGCGGCACCGGCGTGGCCGCGCTGATCTCCGACAACTTCGCGGTGGAGCTCATGCCCAAGGGCATGCGCCTGCCCGGGCGCCACGCCATGCTGCCGCTGCACGAGCACTGCCTGTTCAAGAACGGCATCCACCTGGGCGAGTTGTGGCGCCTGAGCGAACTGGCGCGCTGGCTCGGTGCGCACGGGCGCAGCCGCTTCCTGCTCACGGCACCGCCGCTGAACCTGCCCGGCGCGGCCGGCTCGCCGGTGTCGCCCATCGCCACGGTCTGACGGCCCGTGCCGACGCATCGCTCACTTCCAAGGAACACCCCATGAAGCTCTACCACGAAGTCCGCGGCTGCTCGCTCGCGGTCGACATCGTCGCGCGCGAACTGCAGCTGCCGCTCACCCTGGCCTGGGTCGACATGAAGACCAAGCGGCTGGAGGATGGCAGCGACTACCACGCCGTCAACTCCAAGGGCACGGTGCCCACGCTCGCGCTGGACGACGGCCAGCACCTGAGCGAGGGTTGCATCATCATGCAGTACCTGGCCGACCAGGTGCCCGGTACGCCGCTGCTGCCGGCCGCCGGCCTGCCGCGCTACCGCGTGCTGGAGTGGATGAGCTTCATCGCCGCGGACCTGCACAAGGGCGGCTTCATGCCGCTGTTCAAGGCCACCACGCCGGCCGAGTACCGCGTGCTGGCGCGCCAGTACCTGCAGCTGCGGCTGCAGTGGCTCGACGACCAACTGGCCGGGCGCGACTTCCTGACGGGCGCCACCTTCACCATCGCCGACGCCCATTGCTACACGATCGCGATGTGGACACGGGCCCACGCCATCGATACGGCCGGCTGGCCGCACCTGGAGGCCTACCTGGCCCGCGTGGGTGGCCGACCCAGCGTGCAGGCGGCCGAGCAGGCCGCGGCCGCGCAGGGCGTGCGCGAGCGCGCACGGCGCGAGGGCGCCGCTGCCGCGGCCGCCTGAATTCCCTTGTGAACGGAGGAATGTCCATGCAGCTGTTCAAACGCCTGTTCCTGCTGTGCGCCGTCGCCTGCGCAACGGCCCCGGTGCTGGCCGACCCCTACCCCAGTGCGCCGGTGCGCCTGGTCGTGGCCTTTCCGCCCGGTGGCGGCACCGATGGCGGCGCGCGCATCGTGGCCGAGAAGCTCGGGCCGGAGCTGGGCCAGACCATCGTGGTGGAGAACCGCGCCGGCGCCGGCGGAACGATCGGCGCACTGTCGGTGGCGCGGGCCAAGCCCGACGGCTACACGCTGATCTTCGGCACGGGCGCCGAGCTGCTGATCAATCCGCTCACACGCAAGACCGCGCCCTACGAGCTGCTCAAGGACTTCGCGCCGGTCACCGAGGTCGGTGGTGTCACCTTCGTGCTGGTGGCGCCTGCCAAGGCGCCTGAGAGCAGCGTGCAGGAGTTGGTGGCGCGCGCGCGGGCCCAGCCGGGCAAGCTCAACTTCTCGTCCTTCGGCATCGGTTCGACCAACCACCTGGTGGGCGAGCTGTTCCTGGCCGCCACCGGCGTGAAGGCGCTGCACGTGCCCTACCAGGGCAGCCAGCAGGCCATGACGGCGCTGCTGGCCGGCGAGGTGGACTTCGCCTTCGAGACCGCGGCCGTGGCGCTGCCGCAGATCCGCGCCGGCAAGCTCAAGGCCCTGGCCACGCCGTCGCCGCAGCGCCTGCGCGAGCTGCCGGACGTGCCCACGCTGCAGGAAGCCGGCTTTAAGGACCTGGTCGCCGAGGGCTGGATGGGCGTGTTCGCGCCGGCCGGCACGCCGGCTCCCGTGGTCGAACGGTTGGCCGATGCGCTGGTCAAGGTCATCCGCCGTCCCGACGTCGACGCCAGCCTGAGCGCGCGCGGCGTGCTCGTCACTGCCAATGGACCGGAGCCGTTCCGCCGCAAGCTGGAGCAGGAGACGGCCAAGTGGAAGCGCGTGGCCACGGCGGCCAGCATTTCGCTGGACTGAACGGCGCCCCGAATCCCAACCGCCGGAGCATCCCCATGACACGACACCCTCATCCGTTGCGCCGCCGCCTCGCGCTGGCCCTGCTGCTGTGCGCCGGCCTGGCCGCGCCGCAGGCGCAGGCCGACACCTACCCCGCGCGCCCGATCACCCTGATCGTCTCGTTCGAGCCCGGCGGCTCCACCGACATCTCGGCCCGTGCCATCGCGCAGGAGCTGGCCGTGCAACTCAAGCAGCCGGTGGTGGTCGAGAACAAAGGCGGCGCGGGCGGGCGCATCGGCACCAAGGTGGCGGCGCTGGCCAGGCCGGACGGCTACACGCTGCTGTGGGGCAGCGGCAGCAGCCTGACGGCTGCGCCGGTGCTTTACGCCAACCAGGAGCACGTGGCGACGCTGGTGCCGGTGAGCCTGGGGGCGACCCAACCCTTCGTCTTCGCCACGACACCGGCGGTCGGCGCCAGGACCGTCACCGAGTTCATCGCGCTGTCCAAGCGCAGCCCGGGCAGCATGAACTTCGCCTCGGCGGGCACCGGCTCCAGCAACCACCTGCTGGGCGAGATCTTCATGTCGGTCACAGGTGCGCCATTGGTGCACGTGCCCTACAAGGGAGCCGCCATGGCGAAGGAGGGCATGCTCAAGGGCGAGGCGCAGCTCATGACGGAAGTCACCTCGCCGCTGATCGGCGCCTTGCGCACGGGGCAGCTGGTTCCGCTGTTCATGACCGGGTCGGTGCGCGATCCGCTGTTCCCGGA
>CAJYRH010000478.1 GCA_913776795.1 uncultured Pseudorhodoferax sp.
GGGGGCGGGCTTGTTCTTGAACACGCGGCCGGCCAGGTCGAAGGTCGAGCCGTGGCACGGACACAGGAAACCGCCTTCCCAGTTGTCGGGCAGCGAAGGCTGTGGACCACGCGTGAACTTGTCGACCGGCGAGCAGCCCAGGTGGGTGCAGATGCCCACCACGACCAGCAGCTCGGGCTTGATAGAGCGGCCTTCGTTGCGGGCGTACTCGGGCGTCAGCTCCGAAGGCTTGCGCAGCGACTTGGGATCGGCCAGCTGGCTGTCGAGCTTGGGCAGCTCGGCCAGTTGCTCGGGCGTGCGCTTGATGATCCACACGGGCTTGCCACGCCACTCCACGGTGACCTTCTCGCCAGGCTTGAGCGCAGAAATATCGACCTCGACCGCTGCACCGGCCGCCTTGGCCCGCTCGGAAGGCTGAAAGGTGCTCACGAACGGAACTGCGGTTGCCACACCACCTACCGCCCCCGCGCAACCGGAGGCGATCAGCCATGTCCGCTTGCTACGGTCGACTGGAATGTCACTCATGGGGTTCCTCAAAAGTCTCTTATTGGAGTCAACAAAAGATTGTAGCGGACGGGGTTATTCGCTCTCAAGGCGCGCTGCTGCACGCAGTGCGCCTGCGCGACAGCCCTTTACAGCGAGAATGCGCGGGTTTTTCACTCACGGATGCGAGGACAGCCATGGGCATGGTGCAGGAGTTCAAGGAATTCGCCGTCAAGGGCAACGTGATCGATCTGGCGGTCGGTGTGATCATCGGCGGCGCGTTCGGCAAGATCGTCGACTCGGTCGTGGCCGACCTCATCATGCCCGTCGTCGGCCTGGTGTTCGGCAAGCTGGATTTCTCCAACCTGTTCGTGGTGCTGGGCACCGTCCCGGCCGGTGTGCCCTACACGCTGGACGCCCTGCGCAAGGCCGGCGTGCCGGTGCTGGCCTATGGCAACTTCATCACCATCGCCGTCAACTTCATCATCCTGGCCTTCATCATCTTCATGATGGTCAAGCAGATCAACCGGCTCAAGCGCCAAGAGCCGGCGCCGGCGCCGGCTGTCGTGGCCACGCCCGAAGACATCGTGCTGCTGCGCGAGATCCGCGACAGCCTGAAGAAGTAACTCAAGCGCGCGCCAGTTGGCGCGCCATGCGCACGGCCTCCAGGAGGCTGCGCGCATCGGCCCGGCCCGTCCCCGCGATGTCGAAAGCCGTGCCATGGTCGGGGCTGGTCCGCACCAACGGCAGGCCCAGGGTCACGTTCACCCCCTGCTCCAC
This sequence comes from uncultured Pseudorhodoferax sp., assembly GCA_913776795.1. The sequence goes on from CAJYRH010000478.1 coordinate 1,264, forward strand.
CCCGAGATACTTCACTGGAATCAGACCCTGGTCGTGGTACATGGCCACGACCACGTCGAACGCGCCAGTGCGCGCTCGCATGAACACGGTGTCGGGCGCGAACGGTCCCTGCGCGTCGATGCCTCCTGCGCATGCGGCCGCAATCGCTGGCGCAATGGTCTCGATCTCCTCACGGCCGAACAGGCCGCCTTCGCCAGCATGCGGGTTCAGACCCGCCACGCCGATGCGCGGTGCACGGCCCAGCAAGGCTTGCAGCGCGGTGTGGGTGATACGCAGCGTCTGCAGCACGTTGTCGTAGCTCACCGCATCCAGCGCAGCGCGCAGCGCCACATGGATGCTGACGAGTACGGTGCGCAGTTCCGGATTGGCCAGCATCATGCGCACGGGCATGTCGGCCACCGGGAGTCCGGCATGGGCAGCGGCTTCGGCCTGCAGCAGCTCGGTGTGGCCCGGGAATGGCACGCCTGCGGCGGCCAACGCCTCCTTGTGCACGGGCGCGGTGACCAACGCCGCGATCGCGCCGCGCAGTGCGGCGCGTGCACCCCACGCCACGCAGTCGACGGCCAGGCGGCCCGCCGCCGCACTGACCACACCGTAAGGCATGGGAGGCGTGTCCCTACCAGGCTGCAGCACCGGAATGCAGCGCGGCGGCATCTGCAAGGCGTCCTGCGGAGCTGTGATCGGCGCCAGCGCCGGCGCCACGCCCATCGGCAGCATGAGCGCGCGTCGCACGAGGCCCACATCGCCCACGACGAAGCAGCCCCGGAGCAACGAGGGCTCGGCCTGGAAGGCTTTGGCGATGATTTCGGGCCCGATGCCGGCAGCATCGCCCATGCTGATGGCGATGGGCAATTCAGACATCAGGCCGGGTTCTCGATCTCGATGAAGGTGTGCGCGATGCCGAGCTGCGCTGCGACCTGCGCCGCCACCGCGGGCGCGCCGTAGCGCTCGGTCGCGTGGTGGCCGCAAGCCAGAAACGCGACGCCGCATTCGCGCGCCAGATGCGCCTGCGGCTCGGAAATCACGCCAGTGATGAAGGCGTCCGCCCCGGCAGCGATGGCGGCTTCGAAATACGACTGCGCACCGCCCGTGCACCAGGCAATGCGGTGCATCGGCCGGTCCGTACCGGGATCGACCAAGGTCGTGCGCCGGCCAAGCCGCTGCTCCACGTGCAGTGCGAGCGTCTGTGCGTCGGCGAAAACGCCCTGCCCCATGAAACCCAGCTCCTGCTCGCCGAAGCGCTGGGCCGTGGGCGCCAGTTCCAGCACACGGCCCAGCTGCGCGTTGTTGCCAAACTCGGGGTGCGCGTCCAGCGGCAGGTGATAGGCCAGCAGGCTGATGTCGTGCGCAAGCAGCAGGGCCAGGCGCTGCTTCATCCAGCCGGTGACAGTGCCGCTCTGGCCGCGCCAGAACAGGCCATGGTGCACGAAGATGGCGTCTGCGCCTTCGGCGACGGCGGACTCGATCAGCGCGCGGCTCGCCGTGACGCCGCTGACGAGCGGGCGGACCTTTGCCTTGCCTTCCACCTGCAGCCCGTTCGGCCCGTAGTCCTTGAAACGGGCCGGCTGCAGCATTGCATCGCAGGCCTGCAGCAGTTCGTCGCGCGTGGTGGTGTGCATCGGCCGATTGTC
>CAJYRH010000479.1 GCA_913776795.1 uncultured Pseudorhodoferax sp.
ACGTGCACGAGAAGGCGTACGAGCAGATGGTCCAGCGGCCCTACCTGATGGGCACCTGGATCTGGAACATGTTCGACTTCGGTTCGGGCAACCGGCACGAGGGCGACATCGGCCAGACCAACACCAAGGGCATCGTGACCTTCGGCCGCGATGTGAAGAAGGACGTGCTCTTCTTCTACAAGGCCAACTGGTCACAGGCGCCGGTCACCTACATCGCCGAGCGGCGCCACACCGACCGCGTCTACAAGTCCGCCCAGGTCAAGGTGTACAGCAACGCGGCCTCGGTCGCGCTGCGCGTCAACGGCGTCGAGGTGGCGCGCAAGACCGCGGCCGAGTGCCCCGTCAAGGTCTGCAATTTCGGCGAGGTGGCGCTCAGCGCGGGCGTCAACACCATCACGGCGGTGGGCACGCACGGCAGCGAGACGGTGACGGACTTCGTCAACTGGAACCTGCCTGAGAAGAACGCGACCAACGTCTACATCGCGGCCGGGCAGCTGACGAGCGGACTCGCGTCCAACGACCCGCTGCTGGGCCGCAACGTCTACGGTTCGGACAACTACTTCCTGAATGGCGACCTGCCGCCGCTGTCGGGCCGAAGCAACGTGGGCCTGTCGGCCGCCATTGCGATCAACGGCCTGGGCACCACCACCATCCCCGAGACCGGCCGGGTCTGGGACATGTGGCGCGAGGGGAGCAACTTCACCTACGAGATTCCGGTGGCCAACGGCACCTACAAGGTCACCCTCGGCTTCCTGGAGCCCACGGTCACCGCCGCGGGTGCGCGCGTGTTCAACGTCAACGCCGAAGGTGCCACGGCCATCGCCAACATGGACATCTTCCAGAGCACGGGCGCGATCCGGACGGCGACGGCGCGCAGCTTCACGGCCACGGTCGCCGACGGCACGCTCACGCTGAACTTCGTGGGGGTCCAGGGGCGCGCCATCGTCTCCAACATCGCGGTGGAACGGCAGTAGCAAGGCAGGCGCGCACTGGGCCGACCCGGCGAGCGACCGTCCCGCGCAGCGGCGGTGGGCGCTCGCCGACAATGGCCGGATGCCCTCCCCCCTGTTCGACGCCCAGGCGCTGACCAAGCGCTATGGGAACAACACCGTGGTCGACGACCTGTCGTTCGCCATCGCGCCTGGCGAATGCCTGGGCGTGATCGGCCCGAACGGTGCCGGCAAGACCACCACCATCCGCATGTGCCTGGGCCAGACGGCGCCGGACGCCGGCAGCATCGGTTACCACGCGGCTGACGGTCGCACCTTGCAGATGCCGGCCGACGCGCTGGCGATCAAGGCCGAACTGGGTGTGGTGGCCCAGTCCGACACGCTGGACCCGGACTTCGACTGCAGCGAGAACCTGATCGTCTACGGCCGCTACTTCGGCATGCGCCGCAGCGACATCCAGGCCCGCGTTCCGCAACTGCTGGAGTTCGCCGCGCTGACCAGCAAGGCCCACGCCCGGCCGACCGAGCTGTCGGGCGGCATGCGCCGGCGGCTGAGCCTGGCGCGCGCCCTGGTCAACAACCCACGCCTGCTGCTGCTCGACGAGCCCACGACCGGGCTGGACCCGCAGGCCCGCCACCTGATGTGGGAGCGGCTGCAACTGCTGCTGCAGCAGGGCAAGTCCATCCTGCTGACCACCCACTTCATGGACGAGGCCGAGCGCCTGTGCTCGCGCCTGCTGGTGCTCGACCATGGCAAAAAGATCGCCGAGGGCGCGCCGCGCGCGCTGATCGCCGAGCACCTGGAACCCGACGTGGTCGAGGTCTACGGCAACGGCGCGCTGGCGCTGGCCAGGGACGATGCGCACGCGCCGCTGCGCGCACTGGCTGCACGCGTGGAAGTCAGCGGCGAGACCGTGTTCTTCTACACGCGCGAGGCCAAGCCGCTGCTCGACGCGCTGGGCGCGCACGGGCAGATCCGCACGCTGCACCGGCCAGCCAATCTGGAAGACCTGTTCCTCAAGCTGACAGGTCGGCAAATCAGGGACGACGCGTGATGAACAACCCAAGCATCTGGCGCACGCCACAGATCTCCGGCCGCTGGTGGCCCGTGTTCCTGCGCAACCTCCTGGTCTGGCGCAAGCTGGCCATCCCCAGCCTGGTCGGCAACATCGCCGAGCCGCTGATGTGGCTCGTGGCCTTCGGCTACGGCATGGGCGCGCTGGTCGGCCAGGTGCAGGTGGGCGGCGAGAAGGTGCCCTACATCCTGTTCCTGGCGTCGGGCTCGATCTGCATGAGCGCGATGAACGCGGCCTCGTTCGAGGCGCTGTACTCGGCCTTCTCGCGCATGCACGTGCAAAAGACCTGGGAGGGCATCATGAACGCGCCCGTGAACCTGGACAACCTGGTGCTGGCCGAGTTGCTGTGGGCCGCGTTCAAGGCCATCTTCACGGTCACGGCCATCCTGTGCGTGATGCTGGCGCTGGGCATCAGCCACAGCTGGAAGCTGCTGGTGGCGCTGCCCGTGCTGCTGGCGGCCGGCATCATGTTCAGCGCCATCGCACTGATCTTCAACGCGCTGGCCAAGGGCTACGACTTCTTCACCTACTACTTCACGCTGGTGCTCACGCCCATGATGTTCCTGTCGGGCGTGTTCTTCCCGCGCGAGCAGCTGCCCGAGATCGTGCGCCTCGTGTCCGACTGGCTGCCGCTGACCAACGCGGTCGAGCTGGTGCGCCCGCTGTTCATGGACCGTTGGCCCGCGCACGCGTTGCGGCACGGACTCGTGGTGGTGGCGTACGCCGTGGTGGCGTTCTGGGTGGCCCTGGCCCTGACGCGGCGCCGCTTCCGCGCCTGACAAATCTATTCAAGCATGATGGCAAACCGTTGAATTCAATGGCTGTTGAATAGAATTTATCTATTCAATCCAGAATTCAACGGTGCGCATGAACCTGTCCGGCGAAATCCTGTCCTGGCTGCGCAGCCATGGCAGCGTGGCGACCAGCGCCGGGCTGCAGCAGGCGCTGGGCGTGAGCCAGCCAACCGTCTCGCGCGCGCTGGCGCCACTGGTGCAGGCTGGCACCTTGCGCAAGGTGGGGGCGGCGCGCTCGCAGCGCTACCTGCTCACGCGCGAGGTGGCCGGCGTGGGCCGCGAGGTGCCCATCGTGCGCATCGATGCACAGGGCCGCCCGGCACCGTTCGCCCGCATGCTGCCCCTGGCCGGCGGCGCGTTCTGGGTCGACGAAGCCGACGGCGTGCAGGCCCGGCACGACGGCCTGCCTTGGTTCCTGGACGACATGCGGCCCCAGGGCTTCATGGGCCGCACCTTTGCCCATGCCCACCCTGAACTGCAGCTGGGCAACGATCCGCGCCACTGGAGCGACGACGACGTGCTGCGCGCCCTGGTGCTGTTCGGCGACGACCTGCCCGGCAACCTGGTGGTCGGCGAGCCTGCGTTCCAGCGCTTGCAGACCTTGCCGGAGCGCGCCTCGCGCGTGGACTCGGCGGCGGACTACCCGCGCCTGGCCGAGCAGGCCATGCAGGGCACGCACCCGGGTTCCTCGGCCGGTGGCGAGCAGCCCAAGTTCTGCACCATCAGCGGGGGGCGGCCGGTGCTGGTGAAGTTCTCGCCGGCCGACGACGCGCCGGTGGCCCAGCGCACGCGCGACCTGCTGCTCTGCGAGCACCTGGCCTTGCAGACGCTGGCAGCGGACGGCATCGCCGCCGCGCGCACGCAGGTGAGCATGGCAGCGGGCCGGGTCTTCCTGGAGTCCGAACGCTTCGACCGCAGCGTGCATGGCGGCAGGATCGGCCGCATCGGCATGGTCTCTCTGCAGGTCTACGACGCCGAATACGTGGGCGAGATGGACAACTGGGCCGCCACCGCCACGCGCATGGCGGCGCGCCAGCTGCTGCGCCCGGCCGACGCCGCCACGCTGTGCCTGCTGGAAGCCTACGGCGTGCTGATCGCCAACACCGACCGGCACTACGGCAACATCTCCCTGCTGATCGACGCCGGCGGCGACTGGGCGCTGGCGCCGTGCTACGACATGCTGCCCATGCTCTATGCGCCGGTGGGCAACGAGCTCGTGCCGCGCGAATTCGCGGCACGGCCACTCGGGCCCACGGCCGCCACGCTGCCGTTCTGGGCCCGCGCGCAGGCCCTGGCGCTGGCGTTCTGGCAGGCGGTCGAGGGCGATGCGCGGGTGTCGGAGGGCTTTCGCAGGATTGCCGGCGAGAACGCCCGGCATGTGGGCGCAGCCACCGCCTGAAGGCAGCCGGCGCGGGCCACTGTCTCTCCGCAACATGGACGATGGCTGCCGTAGGGGATGCCATGCCGGCCGATAGCATGCGCGCATGCAATCCGAAAATTTGTTACACGCCTGGTGCGCCGCCGGCCTGGCATGGCTGGGCCTGAGTGGGCCGGCCGTGGCCCTCACGGCCCAGCAGGTCTACGCCCAGACCAATGCGGCCGTGGCGGCGCTGGACATCGTGGACGCAGAAGGCCAGCGCATCGGCGAGCGCAGTGCCACCCAGGTGGGGCCACGCCAGTTCGTCACCGTCTGCGAAGGCATCGATGCCACGGGCAGCCTGCGCCTGCGCGTGGGGACCGACCAGGCCACGGCGCGCCTGGAGGCGCGCGACCGCGAGCGCAACCTGTGCCTGCTGCAGGCGCAGCAACCGCTGGGCCAGCCGCTGCCGGCGCATGCCTCGCTGCCGCAGGCAGGGCAGCGCGTGTTCGCCGTGTCCAACGCGCTGGGGCTGGGGGTGGGCATCTCCGAAGGCGTGGTCGCCGGCGTGCGGCAGGATGCGGCCGGCACGCTGATCCAGTTCACGGCGCCCATTTCGCCCGGCTCGGAGGGCGGCGCCCTTCTCGATGACGCCGGCCGGCTGCTGGCCATCCTGGACTACCGCCGCCGCGACGGCCAGAACGTCAACTTCGGCGCCCCGGTCGCATGGCTGGCCGACATCGCGCCGCGCGCAGCCGCCGCTGCCGAACAGCTGGCACGCCTGGACGCCGGCCACGCGCTGGCGCAGCAAACGCAGTGGCAGGCCCTGGCGGCGCATGCGGCGCAGTGGCTGGCGGCGCAGCCGGGGCAGGCCGACGCGCTGCGCTTCGCAGCCGAGGCGGCCCGCGCGCTGCAACGGCCCGAGGACGCGCTGAACGCCTGGCGTGCGCTGCGGCGCGCCCGCCCGCAGGACGCGCAGGCCGGCCTGGACCTGGCCGAGGCGCTGCTCCAGCAGCAACAGCTGGCCGAGGCGACCACACTGGCGCGCCAGCTCGTGGCCGAGCATGGCGGCGAGGCACAGGCCCACTGGCTGCTGGCGCGCGCGCTGCATGCGGCTGGCGAACTCGATGCGGCCGAGTCGTCCTACCGCCGCGCGCTGGGCGCCAACCCCTGGCTGGTCGGTGCCTACCGCGGGCTGGCGGCGCTGGCGCAGGCGCGCAACGACGACAGCACCGCCGTGGCCATCTTCAGCCGCCTGTCCGGCCTGTACCCGGACGAGGCCTGGCCGCGCCAGCAGCTGCTGGACGCGCTGCTGCGCGCCAAGGACTTTGCGCGTGCGCATGCCGAACTGCAGAACCTGCCATCCGCGTACGCCGACAGCGCCGAAGGCTGGGCCGTGCGCGGCGTGGTGGCGGCGCGCATGGGCCGGCCCGAAGCCGCAGTGCAGGCGCTGCGCACCGGCCTGGCACGCGAACCGCAGGACAGCGCCTGGGTGCTGGCCGAGCTGGGCAGGGCACTGGCCGGCCTGGAGCGCTACCCCGAAGCCATTGCCGCGCTGCGCGACGCCGTGCAGCGCGAGCCGGGCACCGCGCGCTGGCGACTCATGCTGGGCGATGCGCTGCGCCTGGGCGGCCGGGGCGAGGAAGCACTGGCCACGGCACGTCAGCTGGTGGCAGAGCAGCCCGGCGTGGCCGCGCATTGGACGCTGCAGGGCCAGACGCTGATCTGGCTCGACCGCCACGCCGAGGCCTTGCCGGCCATCGAGCGCGCGCTGCAGCTCGAACCGCGCGACCCCGGGCTGTGGGTGTCCCTGGCGCTGGTGCACCAGAACCTGGGCCAGCGCGCAGCCACCGCCGAGGCCGTGCGCCGCCTGCGCGAGCTCGATCCCGCGCGCGCCGAGCTGGCCTACCGCAGCCACGTGCTGCCCTTCGAGGAGGTCCGGTGATGCGGCGCCCTTGCGTGCCATGGACATGGCTGCTCGCCCTGCTGCTGGCCGTGCCGGCCGCGCATGCCGAGGAGGACGACGCCGGCGCCGCCCGTGACGCGCAGCAGGTGTTCGCCCGTGTCGGCCCCTCGGTCGTCACCGTGCTGGCGCTGAATGCCGCCGGCCAGCCCGACGGCCAGGGCAGCGGCGTGGTCGTCGCGCCCGGCCTGGTCGCGACCAACTGCCACGTGGTGCGCGGTGCCGCCGCACTGCGCCTGGCCAGTGCCGGCGGCGAGCAGCCTGCCCAATGGACGCGCCAGCTCCCCGGACTCGACCTGTGCCTGCTGGCCGCGCCAGTGCTGGCGGCGCCACCGGTGGCGCTGCGGCCGAGCCAGGCGCTGGCGGTCGGCGAGCCGGTCTACGCGGTCGGCAATCCACTGGGCTTCGGGCTGGCGGTCAGCAGCGGCCTGCTGTCCAGCCGGCAGGCGGGCCAGCCGCATGCGCGGCTGGCCGCCACGGCGCCGGTCTCGCCCGGCTCCAGCGGCGGCGGCCTGTTCGACCGCCAGGGCCAGCTGCTGGGCCTGACCACGGCCATCCTGGGCACCGGCCAGAGCCTGAACCTGGTGCTGCCGGCCGAAGCGCTGGCCGACTTGCTGGCCCACGGCGAGCCGCGGCCAGCGGCCGAGCCGGTCCCGCCCGCCGAGCGGCGCTGGCGGGCCGAAGCCTCCGAGCTGTTCGGCCGCAGCGACTGGGCAGGACTGCACAGCCATGCCGAGCGCTGGATCCAGGCCCAGCCGATGTCGGCGACCGCCCTGGTCTACCTGACCCGGGCGAAGAACCGGCAGGCCCGCTATGCCGAGGCCGAGGCCACGGCGCGGCGCGCCCTGACGCTGGACAACGACCTCGGGCACGCCTGGACCGAACTGGGCGAGGCCTTGATCGGACAGGACCGGGACTGCGCAGCGCCGCCTCCTGTAAGGCGTCCAGCGCTTCGCCGTCCCGGTCCTGTCCGATCAAGGCCTCGCCCAGTTCGGTCCAGGCGTGCCCGAGGTCGTTGTCCAGCGTCAGGGCGCGCCGCGCCGTGGCCTCGGCCTCGGCATAGCGGGCC
>CAJYRH010000480.1 GCA_913776795.1 uncultured Pseudorhodoferax sp.
GTGCTGATGTTCCTGCTGATGCCCTTCATCATCTGGATGTTCGACACCTCGGTTTCTTCCGAACTGTCCTTCGCTCGCTTCAAGGCGGTCTTCAACACGGGCATCGGCTTCGTACCTGGCTGGTTCATCAAGCTGGTGGCATTGGCGCTCATGTGGGCCTACCTGCACCACTTCATCGCGGGCCTGCGCCACCTTTGGATGGACGTCAGCCACGACGCAGTCACCAAGGAATTCGGCAAGAGCTCCGCCGTCGCCGTGCTGGCACTGAGTCTGGGCCTCACTCTGGTGCTGGGCCTGAAGCTGTTCGGCGTGTACTGATCACAACAAGGACAAAAATCCCCATGGCTGTCAACTACGGATCCAAGCGCGTCGTCGTCGGTGCGCACTACGGCCTGCGCGACTGGCTGGCGCAGCGCGTCACCGCCCTGCTCATGGCGCTTTTCACCGTCATCGTGCTGGCCCAACTCCTGCTGACCAAGGGCGCGATCGGCTACGACATGTGGGCCGGCATCTTCGCCGCGCAATGGATGAAGGTGCTGACCTTCGCCGTGATCCTTTCCCTGCTCTACCACGTATGGGTGGGCATGCGTGATGTGCTCATGGACTACATCACCGCAGCAGTCTGGCTGCGTCTTGCGCTCCAGATCTTCACCATCGTCTGGCTGGTCGGCTGTGCCGGCTGGGCCATCCAAGTCCTCTGGAGACTGTGAGCATGAGCTACACCAAGCAGAACATCAACAAGCGCAAGTTCGACGTCGTGATCGTCGGCGCTGGCGGCTCGGGCATGCGCGCCGCGCTCGAACTCTCGCGCGCAGGTCTGTCCGTCGCATCGCTGTCCAAGGTTTTCCCGACCCGATCGCACACGGTGGCGGCGCAGGGCGGCGTGTCCGCCTCGCTGGGCAACATGTCCGAGGACAACTGGCACTACCACTTCTACGACACGATCAAGGGCTCCGACTGGCTGGGCGACCAGGACGCCATCGAGTTCATGTGCCGCGAAGCGCCCAAGGTCGTGATCGAGCTCGAGCACTTCGGCATGCCGTTCGACCGCAACCCGGACGGCACGATCTATCAGCGCCCGTTCGGCGGCCACACCGCCAACTACGGCGAAAAGCCCGTGCAACGCGCCTGCGCCGCAGCCGACCGTACCGGCCATGCCATGCTGCACACGCTGTACCAGCAGAACGTCAAGGCCAAGACCAACTTCTTCGTCGAGTGGATGGCGCTGGACCTGATCCGCGACGCCGACGGCGACGTGGTCGGCGTGACTGCCCTGGAACTGGAAACCGGTGAGCTCTACGCACTGCAGGCCAAGGCCGTGCTGCTGGCCACCGGCGGCGCCGGCCGCATCTTCGCGGCATCGACCAACGCCTTCATCAACACCGGCGACGGCCTGGGCATGGCAGCACGTGCCGGCATCCCCTTGCAGGACATGGAGTTCTGGCAGTTCCACCCGACCGGCGTGGCCGGCGCCGGCGTGCTGCTGACCGAAGGCTGCCGCGGCGAGGGCGCGATCCTGCTCAACAGCAACGGCGAACGCTTCATGGAGCGCTATGCGCCCACGCTGAAGGACCTGGCACCGCGCGACTTCGTCTCGCGCTCCATGGACCAGGAAATCAAGGAAGGTCGCGGCTGCGGTCCCAACAAGGACTACATCCTTATGAAGCTGGACCACCTGGGCGCCGACACCATCAGGAAGCGCCTGCCCTCGGTGGAAGAAATCGGCCACAACTTCGCCAACGTCGACATCACCAAGGAGCCGATCCCCGTGGTGCCGACGATCCACTACCAGATGGGTGGCATTCCCACCAACATCAACGGCCAGGTCGTCACGCACGATGGCCAGCAGAACAACATCGTCAACGGCCTGTACGCGGTCGGCGAATGCTCCTGCGTGTCGGTGCACGGCGCCAACCGCCTGGGCACCAACTCGCTGCTGGACCTGCTGGTGTTCGGCAAGTCCGCTGGCAAGCACATCGTCGAGTTCGTCAAGGGCTCGGGCGAGCACAAGCCGCTGCCGGCCGACGCCGGCGACAAGACGCTGGCGCGCCTGAACCAGCTGCAAGAATCCACGGGTGGTGCCTATGCCCAGGACGTTGCAAACGAAATCCGCAGCACCATGCAGCAGCACGCCGGCGTGTTCCGCACGCAGGCCAGCATGGACGAGGGCGTGACCAAGGTCAACGCGATCCGCGACCGCGTCGCGGGCGTCACGCTGAAGGACAAATCCATGGTCTGGAACACGGCCCGCATGGAAGCGCTCGAGGTGGACAACCTGATCGAAGTTGCCCAGGCCACCATGACCTCGGCCGCTGCCCGCAAGGAATGCCGCGGCGCGCACACGGTCTATGACTACGAGCACCCGGCCGACCACGCCGAATTCCCACTGGGCCGCAACGACAAGGAATGGATGAAGCACACGCTGTGGCACAGCGAAGGCAACAGCCTGACCTACAAGCCCGTCAACCTGAAGCCGCTGACGGTCGACTCCATCCCGCCCAAGGTCCGCACGTTCTAACAAGGTCACCACGATGAAGCGCACATTCCAGATCTACCGCTACGACCCGGACAAGGACGCCAAGCCCTACATGCAGACCGTTGAGATCGAACTCGACGGCAGCGAACGCATGCTGCTGGACGCCCTGGTCAAGCTCAAGCAGCAGGACCCGACCATCTCGTTCCGCCGCTCCTGCCGCGAAGGCGTCTGCGGTTCGGACGCGATGAACATCAACGGCAAGAACGGCCTGGCCTGCCTGACCAACATGAACACGCTGAAGGACCCCGTGGTCCTGAAGCCCCTGCCTGGCCTGCCCGTGATCCGCGACCTGATCGTGGACATGACGCAGTTCTTCAAGCAGTACCACTCGATCAAGCCCTACCTCATCACCGAGAGCCTGGCACCCGACAAGGAACGCCTGCAATCGCCCGAGGAGCGCGAGGAGCTGAACGGCCTGTACGAGTGCATCCTGTGCGCGAGCTGCTCCACGAGCTGCCCGAGCTTCTGGTGGAACCCGGACAAGTTCGTCGGCCCGGCCGGCCTGCTGCAGGCCTACCGCTTCATCGCCGACAGCCGGGACGAGGCCACGGCCGAACGCCTGGACAACCTGGAAGACCCGTACCGCCTGTTCCGCTGCCACACCATCATGAATTGCGTGGATGTGTGCCCCAAGCACCTGAACCCGACCAAGGCCATCGGAAAAATCAAGGAGATGATGGTGCTGCGCACCGTCTGATACCGTGGCGCAAGCGCAGGAAGTCTTGAGCGAACGCGCGCTGGCGATGTTGCGCTGGCGCTGCCGGCGCGGCCTGCTGGAGAACGATCTGTTTCTGGAACGCTTCTTCGAACGCCACGGCGCACATGTCAACGCGACCCAGGCCCAGGCCCTGACGCAGTTGATGGAACTGGGAGACCACGATCTGCTCGACCTGCAACTGGCACGCAAGACGCTGGCCGAGGTCAATCCTGCGCTGGACAACGCGGAAATCCGCGAAGTCCTGAATCTTTTGAGAGAAAACCGCTGAAAGGGTGAACATGAAACTAGCCGAAAACAAAGCCACGCTGTCGTTCAGCAACGGCAGTCCCAGTGTCGAGCTACCGGTCTACCAGGGCAGCGTTGGCCCGGATGTGGTGGACATCCGCAAGCTGTACGCGCAGACCGGCATGTTCACGTACGACCCGGGTTTCCTCTCCACAGCCTCTTGCCAGTCCGCCATCACCTACATCGACGGCGACAAGGGCGAACTGCTGTACCGCGGCTACCCGATCGAACAGCTGGCCACCAACTGCGACTTCCTGGAAACCTGCCACCTTCTGCTGTACGGCGAGCTGCCCAACACGGAGGAAAAAGGCAAGTTCACCAAGCTCGTGACCAACCACACGATGGTCAATGAGCAGATGCAGTTCTTCCTGCGCGGCTTCCGCCGCGATGCGCATCCGATGGCCATCATGACCGGCCTGGTGGGCGCCCTGTCGGCCTTCTACCACGACAGCACGGACATCAACAACCCGGAGCACCGCAACATCTCCGCGATCCGCCTGATCGCCAAGATGCCCACGCTGGTGGCGATGGCCTACAAGTACACCATCGGCCAGCCGTACATGTACCCGCGCAACGACCTCAGCTACGCAGGCAACTTCCTGCACATGATGTTCGCCACGCCCTGCGAGGAGTACAAGGTCAGCCCGGTTCTCGAACGCGCGCTGGACCGCATCTTCATCCTGCACGCCGACCACGAGCAGAACGCTTCCACCTCCACCGTGCGCCTTTGCGGCTCCTCGGGCACCAACCCGTTCGCCGCCATCGCCGCCGGCGTGGCCTGTCTGTGGGGCCCTGCCCACGGCGGCGCCAACGAGGCGGCGCTGAACATGCTCTACGACATCCAGAAGGAAGGCGGCGTCGAGAAGATCGGCGAGTTCATCAAGAAGGTCAAGGACAAGAACTCCAGCGTCAAGCTCATGGGTTTCGGCCACCGGGTCTACAAGAACTACGACCCGCGCGCCAAGCTCATGCAGGAGACCTGCAACGAGGTGCTGACCGAGCTGGGCCTGGAAAAGGACCCGCTGTTCAAGCTGGCCAAGGAGCTGGAGAAGATCGCCCTGGAAGACGAGTACTTCGTCTCGCGCAAGCTCTACCCCAACGTCGATTTCTACTCGGGCATCGTCCAGCGCGCCATCGGCATCCCGGTGCCGCTGTTCACGGCCATCTTCGCGCTCGCGCGCACGGTCGGCTGGATCGCCCAGCTCAACGAGATGATCGGCGACCCCGAGTACAAGATCGGCCGTCCGCGCCAGCTGTTCACGGGTTCGGTCAAGCGCGACGTGCAGCCGCTCGCCAAGCGCTGATCCACGAACGCCACGGCGCAAGCCCCGCCGGCCTTCTGGCCCGCGGGGCTTTTTCTCGTCCGCGGCCGGCAGGAGGGGCATCGCGATCGACGATGCCATGCCCCCAAGAACCATAGGAAAATGTTCACCCCGTCGCCACTGGCGATGCCAAACCCCGATGAAATCCTCCGAGCGCAACTTTGCCCGCCGCATCGACCTCACGTCGTTGCAGCTGTTCGTGGCCGTCTACGAACTGGGGAGCATAGGCAAGGCTGCCGAGCGGGAG
>CAJYRH010000481.1 GCA_913776795.1 uncultured Pseudorhodoferax sp.
CCTCCGAGCCGCAGTTAAAGCCCAGGTTGTGCCCATGTCCGTCGCGGTTGTTCTCGCCGTTGGCCTCGTTGCGGCGCTGCTCGTAGGTCAGCAGGTCGGCGAGCGTGAAGCCATCGTGCGACACCACGTAGTTGACCGACTCGCCAGGCACACGGTTGCGCGGCTGGTACAGGTCCGATGAGCCGCACAGCCGTAGCGCGAACTCGCCACGGTGGGGCGCCGGGCGGCCCGCGGCTGCCTGCGCCCAGAAGCCTCGCATGCTGTCGCGGAACTTGTCGTTCCACTCGATCCAGCCGCGCGGGAAGCCGCCGACCTGGTAGCCGCCCGGGCCGATGTCCCAGGGCTCGGCAATCATCTTGACGCGGGAGAGGACAGGGTCCTGCGCCACGGCCGTGAAGAAGGAGCCGCCGCGTTCGAAGCCGTTGTCGCCGCGGCCCAGCACGGGGGCGAGGTCGAAGCGGAAGCCGTCCACGTGCATCTGCGCGACCCAGTAGCGCAGGCTGTCCATCACGAGCTGCAGCACGCGCGGCTGGCGGATGTCCAGCGTGTTGCCGCAGCCGGTGTGGTTCTCGTACAAGGCCTTGTGCTCGGGCGGCAGCCGGTAGTACAGCGCGTTGTCCAGCCCGCGGAACGACAGCGTGGGCCCGGTCTCGTCGGTTTCGGCCGTGTGGTTGTAGACCACGTCCAGCAGCACTTCGATGCCGGCCGCGTGCAGTGCCGCCACCATGGCGCGGAACTCCGCGCGCTGGGCCGCGCCGCCCTGGCTGCTGGCCAGGCGGGGCGAAGGGCAGAAGAAGCCGAGCGTGTTGTAGCCCCAGTAGTTCGTGAGGCCCATGTCGACGAGCCGCTGCTCGTCGAGCGCGTAGTGCACGGGCAGCAGGCTCACGGCCGTGACGCCCAGCGCCTGCAGGTGCGCGATGGAGGCCGGATGCGCCAGTCCCGCATAGCTGCCGCGCAATGTCTCGGGCACGGCAGGGTTGCGGGCCGAGAAGCCCTTGACGTGGACCTCGTAGAGCACGCTGTCCGCCAGCGGCGTGCGCGGCGGCTCGTCGCCGGCCCAGTCGTGGTCGTCGTGCACCACGCGCGCCTTGAGCGCGTGGACCGCGTTGTCGGCCTGGTCCATGTGCAGTGGATGCTGCAGGTCGGCGCCGAAGTGCGCGTCGCGCCAGGCGAAGTCGCCGACGATCTCGCGCGCGTAGGGGTCCAGCAGCAGCTTGAACGGGTTGAAGCGGTGGCCACGCTCGGGCCGCCAGGGCCCATGCGCGCGCAGGCCGTACACCAGGCCGGGCAGGGCGCCCGGAAGGTAACCGTGCCAGACGTCGTTGCTGCGCCCCGGCAGGGCAGTGCGCAGGGTCTCGTGACGGCCGGCCGCGTCGTACAGACACAGCTCCATGGCCTGGGCATGTTCGGACACGACCGCGAAGTTGACGCCCTTGCCGTCGAAGCTGGCGCCCAGCGGCCAGGGCTGGCCGGGCTGCAGTGCGTGGTGCTTCACCGCCGGGTCGTCCCGCAAAAAGGAGCCACGCCTGCACGGAGCAGCGACCGCGCGCAACAGGAAGCGGCGTGACCGGTCCTCATGGTGTCCACTCCAGGAAGACGGTGGACAGCGGCGGCAGCGTCAGCAGCACGGAATGCGTGCGGCCGTGGGAGGGGATTGGCTCGGTGCCGGCCACGCCCCACGGCGTGCCCGCATTGCTGCCGCCGTAGTGCACGGAATCGGTGTTGAGCCGCTCGTGCCAGCGCCCCGGGCGCGGCACGCCGAGCCGCCAGTCCCGCCGTATCACCGGGGTGAGGTTGCAGACCACCAGCATGGTCTGGCCTTCTTCACGACCATGGCGCACGAAGGCGAAGATGCTGTGCTGCGCGTCGTCCGCCTCGATCCATTCGAAACCTGCGGGGGCGCTGTCCTGCGTGTGCAGGGCAGGGTGGTGGCGCAGCACGCGGTTGAGGTCGCGCACCAGGGTCTGCACGCCTGCGTGCAGGCTGTCGCCGAGAAGGTGCCAGTCCAGGCTCGCCTCATGGTTCCATTCGCGCGCCTGGCCGAACTCGCAGCCCATGAACAGCAGCTTCTTTCCCGGGTGGCCCCACATGTAGCCGAGCAGTGCCCGCAGGTTGGCGAACTGCTGCCACCGGTCGCCCGGCATGCGCGTGAGCAGCGAGCCCTTGCCGTGCACCACCTCGTCGTGCGAGAAAGGCAGCACGAACTGCTCGCTGTAGGCATACACCATGCTGAAGGTCAGCTCGTGGTGGTGGTGGCGACGGTGCACGCTCTCGCGGCCGAAGTAGCGCAGGGTGTAGTTCATCCAGCCCATGTTCCACTTGTAGTGAAAACCCAGGCCGCCCGCGAACGTGGGGCGCGAGACGCCGAGGAACGAGGTCGATTCCTCCGCCACGGTGGTGGCCTCGGGCCGCTCGGCGCCGACCACCTCGTTCATGCGCTTGAGGAAATCGATCGCCTCCAGGTTCTCGCGGCCGCCGTGGCGGTTGGGAATCCACTCGCCGTGCTTGCGGCTGTAGTCGCGGTAGAGCATGGAGGCCACGGCGTCCACACGCAGGCCGTCCACGCCATGGCGCTCCAGCCAGTAGAGCGCGTTGCCTACCAGGAAGTTGCGCACCTCGGTGCGGCCGAAGTTGTAGATCAGCGTGTTCCAGTCGTGGTGGAAGCCTTCGCGCGGATCGGCGTGCTCGTACAGCGCCGTGCCATCGAAACGCGCCAGGCCGTGTGCGTCGCTCGGAAAGTGCGCGGGTACCCAGTCCAGCAGCACCCCCAGGCCCTGGGCATGGGCCTTGGCGACGAAGCGCGTGAAGCCGGCGGCATCGCCGAAACGCGCCGTCGGCGCGTACAGACCGATGGGCTGATAGCCCCAGGAGCCGTCGAACGGATGTTCGCTGATGGGCAGCAGTTCCAGATGGGTGAAGCCCATGTCCAGCGCGTAGGGGATCAGCTCGGCCGCCAGCTCGTCCCAGTCGAGCCAGCGGGTGCCTTCCTCGGGCTTGCGGCGCCAGCTGGCCAGGTGCACCTCGTAGATGCTGATCGGCGCGTCGATGGCGTTGGCGGCCCGGCGCTCGGCGCTGGCCGGCACCAGCGCCGGCAGGCTGGCGACCTGGCTGGCGGTCTCGGGCCGCAATTGGGCGGCCAGCGCATAGGGGTCGGCCTTGAGCGGCAGCAGCTGTCCGTGGGCGTCTTCCAGCTCGTACTTGTAGAGCGCGCCGGGGCCCACACCGGGCACGAAGGCTTCCCACAGCCCGGCGCTGGGCCGGGCCCGCATGGGGTGCGCGCGGCCGTCCCAGGCGTTGAAGTCGCCGACCACGCTCACGCGCCGCGCGTTCGGCGCCCAGACCGCGAAGCGCGTGCCCGGCGCCCCGGCGTGCGTGAACGCATGCGCACCCAGCACCTCGTAGGGCCGCAGGTGCGTGCCCTCGGCCAGCAGCCACAGGTCGGTGTCGGAGATCAGGAAGTCGTTCTGGGCTGTGCCGGGGGCGGATGGGGTCATGGTTTCGGTTCGATGCGCCAGATCTGGCGGGCGTACTCCCTGATCGTACGGTCAGACGAGAAGACCCCCATGCCCGCCACGTTGGCGATGGCGTGCTGGCACCATGCCGCCGGCTGCCGGTACAGCGCGTCGACCTCGCGCTGCGTGGCGACGTAGCTGGCGTAGTCGGCCAGCAGCATGTAGTGGTCGCCGCCCCACAGCAGCGCATCGACGAGGCCGCGGTAGCGGCCCGGCTCCTCGGGCGAGAACTGGCCACCGGTGATGGCATCGAGCACGGCCTTCAGGTCCGGCTGGCCTTCGTAGTGGCGCATGGGCTGGTAGCCGCTGGTGCGCAGCGCCTGCACCTCGGGCGTCTTCAGGCCGAAGATGAAGATGTTCTGGTCGCCCACGGCCTCGCGGATCTCGATGTTGGCGCCGTCGTCCGTGCCGATCGTCAGCGCGCCGTTCAGCGCGAGCTTCATGTTGCCCGTGCCCGAGGCCTCGGTTCCGGCAGTGGAGATCTGCTCGGACAGGTCGGCGCCCGGCATGATGGTTTCGGCGACCGAGACGCCGTAGTTGGGGATGAACACCAGCTTGAGCAGGTCGCCCACGCGCGGGTCGTTGTTGATCACGCGGCCGGCGTCGTGGATCAGCCGGATGATCTGCTTGGCCATGTGGTAGCTCGATGCGGCCTTGCCGGCGAACAGCACCACGCGCGGCACCCAGCCCTGGCCGTCCGGGCCCTTGGGGTCGGCCAGGATGGCCTGGTAGCGGCCGATCACGTGCAGCACGTTGAGCAATTGGCGCTTGTACTCGTGGATGCGCTTGACCTGCACGTCGAACAGCGCGTCGGGGTTGACCTGCACGCCGGTCGTGCGCGCGATGAGCGCGGCCAGCCGCGCCTTGTTGGCGCGCTTGACGTCCATGAACTCGGCGCGCACCTCGGCACTGGCGGCCAACGGGGCGAGCTTGTGCAGTTCGTCCAGGTCGCGTCGCCAGCCGTGGCCGATGTGTCGGTCCAGCAGGCCCGAGAGGCCGGGGTTGGCCTGCGCCAGCCAGCGCCGCGGCGTCACGCCGTTGGTCATGTTGGTGAAGCGCTCGGGCCACAACGCCGCGAAGTCCGCGAAGATGGTCTGCACCAGCAGGTCCGAGTGGAGCTTGGAAACCCCGTTGACCTTGTGGCTGCCGACGATGGACAGGTTGGCCATGCGCACGCGGCGCTCGCCTGTCTCGTCGATCAGCGACAGCCGCGCCAGGAAGCCGTTGTCGCCCGGCCGGTGCTGGGCGGCGAAGTCCAGGAACTCCTTGTTGATGCGGAAGATGATCTCCAGGTGCCGTGGCAGCACGTGCTGCATGAGGCCCACGGGCCAGGTCTCCAGCGCCTCGGGCATCAGCGTGTGGTTGGTGTAGCTGAAGGTGCGCCGGCACAGCGCCCAGGCCGGCGTCCACCCCATGCCGTGCTCGTCCACCAGCACGCGCATGAGTTCGGCCACGCCGATGGCCGGGTGCGTGTCGTTCAGGTGGATGGCCACCTGGTCGGCGAGATTGGACAGGGTGCCGTGCTCGTCCATGTGGCGCTTGACCATGTCCTGGATCGACGCGGCCACGAAGAAGTACTCCTGCTTCAGGCGCAGCTCGCGGCCCGCCGGCGTGCTGTCATTGGGATAGAGCACCCAGGAGATGTTCTCGTATTCGTTCTTGGCCGTGGCGGCGCGCTGGTAGTCGCCGGTGTTGAACGCATTGAGATCGATGTGCGAAGGCGCGGTGGCCTTCCACAACCTGAGCGTGCTGACCTTCTTGGTGCCGTGGCCCGGGATCACCATGTCGTAGGCCTTGGCCGCCACCTCGGCCGCCGGGCGCCAGATGGCCTTGCCGTCCACATGCTCGACCCAGCCGCCGAAGCGCACCGGGTAGCCCACCTCCCAGCGGGGAAATTCCCAGGGCGTGCCGTCCTTGAGCCAGGGGTCCGGGTGCTCCACCTGGGCGCCGCTCTGGATCTCCTGCGCGAACATGCCGTACTCGTATCGGATGCCGTACCCGAAGGAGGGCAGGCCCAGCGAGGCCATCGAGTCGAGGAAGCACGCGGCCAACCGGCCCAGGCCGCCGTTGCCGAGCGCGGCATCGGGCTCATGGTCGGCGACTTCCTCCATCGCCTTGGCGTGCGCGCCCAGGGCCTCGGCTGCGCCGTCGTTCTGGCCCAGCGCGGCGAGCGCGTTGGACAGCGTGCGCCCGATCAGGAATTCCATCGACAGGTAGTACACCCGGCGCGCCCGCGCCCCGCGGTCGGCCGCCTGGGTCTGCACCCAGCGCTGCGACAGTTCGGCGCGGGCCACCTGCGAGACCGCGTGCATGAGTTCGGTGGCGCTGGCCGCCGCCGGCGCCACGCCGACGGTGTGCAGCAGGTGCTCTTCGGTGCGGGCGGCGAAGCTGTGGCTCGAGGAAGGGGTGGGGCTCATGTGTTCCTTTTGTTGTCGGTGGGCGCCGCCAGCAGCGGCGGATGCGGCTCGGGCGCAAGCAGGCTCCATGCCAGCAGGCGCCACATTTATCACGCGCGGCGCTGTATACGCCGCGTCTGCGGCTATCCTAAGCGCCCATCCATGACCTTATTGTGAGCGGCCGTGACAACGGCAGGAGACCCCATGATTTCGAACGACCTCGCGCAGCAGCTCGATCTGCCCAAGCGGGCCATTGCCCTGGTGCTGGCCGGTGGGCGCGGCAGCCGCCTGATGAACCTGACCGACCGGCGCGCCAAGCCCGCCGTGTACTTCGGCGGCAAGTTCCGCATCATCGATTTCGCGCTGTCCAACTGCCTGAACTCGGGCATCCGGCGCATTGGCGTGGTGACGCAGTACAAGAGCCACAGCCTGCTGCGCCACGTGCAGCGTGGCTGGGGGTTCCTGAAGACCGAGATGAACGAGTTCGTCGACCTGATGCCGGCGCAGCAGCGCGTGGACGAGGAAACCTGGTACCGCGGCACGGCCGATGCGGTGTACCAGAACCAGGACATCCTCGCCAGCTACGGGCCCGACTACATCGTGGTGCTGGCCGGCGACCACATCTACAAGATGAATTACGCCATCATGCTCGCCGACCACGTGGCCAAGGGCCGGGACTGCACGGTGGGCTGCATCGCCGTGCCGCGTGCCGAGGCCAGCGCCTTCGGCGTCATGGCCGTGGACCAGAACAGCATGATCACCGACTTCCTGGAGAAGCCCGCGGATCCGCCCCCCATGCCGGGCCGGCCCGACATGGCGCTGGCCAGCATGGGCATCTACGTGTTCAACGCGCGCTTCCTCTACAAGGAGCTCGAGCGCGACATGGCCGATCCCGACTCCAGCCACGATTTCGGCAAGGACATCATTCCGCGCGCGGTGAAGAACGCGCAGGCCGCGGCCCACCCGTTCGAGCTGTCCTGCGTGAACATGCGCGTTGGCGAGGAAGCCTACTGGCGCGACGTGGGCACGATCGACGCCTACTGGGACGCCAACATCGACCTGACCGCGACCGATCCGCAGCTCAACATGTACGACACGCGTTGGCCGATCTGGACCTACCAGTCGCAGTTGCCGCCGGCCAAGTTCGTGCACAACGCCGACGACCGGCGCGGTTCGGCCGTGGAGTCGCTGGTCTCTGGCGGCTGCATCGTCTCGGGCAGCGTCCTGCGCTCGGTGCTGTTCTCCAGCGTGCGCGTGAACTCCTATTCCAGCGTCAACTGGTCGGTGCTGCTGCCGGGCGTGCAGATTGGCCGGCGCGCACGCATCACGCGCGCCATCGTCGACCGGGGCGTGAGCATTCCGGACGGCATGGTCATCGGCGAGGACGCCGGGCTTGATGCCGCGCGCTTTTACCGCAGCCCCAATGGCATCGTGCTGGTGACGCAACCCATGTTGGACAAACTCGGTTCATGAAGGTTTTGCAGGTCGCGGCGGAGGTCTATCCGCTGGTCAAGACGGGCGGCCTGGCCGACGTGGTCGGGGCCTTGCCGCAGGCGCTCGCGGCGCAGGGGGCCGAGGTCCGGCTGCTGCTGCCCGGCCTGCCGGCCGTGCTGCGCGGCGTCCAGGGCCTGGTTGAGGTCTGCGCGCTGGGCCCGCTGTTCGGCGCGGGACGCGTGCGCCTGTTGCGCGGCGCGCTTGCCGGCGTCCAGGCGGCCTATGTGGTCGATGCCCCGTATCTGTACGACCGCCCCGGCAACCCCTACCTGGGCGCCGACGGCCTCGAGTGGTCCGACAACTTGCAGCGTTTCGCGCTGCTGGGCTGGGTGGGGGCGCACCTGGCGGCCGGCGAGCTCGACGCCGACTGGAAGCCGCAGGTCATGCACGCCCACGACTGGCATGCGGCCATGTCCTGCGCCTATCTGGCAGCGCGGCCGGTGCGCGACGTGGCGACCGTCTTCACCGTGCA
>CAJYRH010000482.1 GCA_913776795.1 uncultured Pseudorhodoferax sp.
CACGCGGCCCGGCGACACGGTGCTCGTGGAGTCGCCGGCCTTCTACGGCGCCCTGCAGGCACTCGAACGCCAGGGCCTGTCCGCCGTCGAGGTGCCCACGCACCCGCGCGAAGGCATGGACCTGGCGGCGCTGGAGCAGGCCATCGCACGCCACCGGCCCAAGGCCTGCTGGCTCATGAGCAACTTCCAGAACCCGCTGGGCAGCCTGATGCCCGAGGAGCGCAAGCGCGCGCTCGTGGAACTGCTGGCGCGCCACGAGCTGCCGCTGATCGAGGACGATGTCTATGCCGAGCTGTACTTCGGCGACAAGCGCCCGCCGCCGGCCAAGGCTTTCGACAGCCAGGGCCTGGTGCTGCACTGCTCTTCGTTCTCCAAGTCGCTGGCGCCGGGCTGGCGCATCGGCTGGGCCGCGCCGGGGCGCCATGCCCAGGCGGTGGCGCGGGCCAAGCTGGTGTCCACGCTGGCCACAGCCGTGCCCACGCAGATGGCGCTGGCGCGCTACCTGGAGCGCGGCGGCTTCGACAAGCACCTGCGCAAGCTGCGTTCAACCCTGGCCCAGCAGCAGGCGCAGTTCATGCAGGCGCTGGGCAAGCACTTCCCGCCCGGCACACGCGCCACGCGGCCGGCGGGCGGCTACTTCCTGTGGGTGGAGCTGCCGCCGCAGGTCGACGCGCTCGTGCTGCACCGCCAGGCGCTGGCCCAGGGCATCAGCATCGCGCCGGGGCCGATCTTCTCGCCGAGCCGTGCGTTCGCGCACTGCATCCGGCTCAACTACGGCCATGCCTGGAACGCGCGCAGCGAGTCTGCGCTGGCCACGCTGGGCCGCCTGGTCCACGCCGCATTGTGAACACCATGGAACTGCTGCGCATCCACCACTGCGCCATCATTGGCGCCGACCTGGACGGCCTGCCGCTTCAGCCGTGGGTGGGCGCCGCCTTGCCGCGCAGCTTCTTCACCAGCGTGACGATGGCCAATACGACGGCTCCGGCCACGATGCCGACGCCGGCGTTGGCCAGGGCTGGCGTGATGGCTTCCCAGAACGGACCGCCCGGCCAGATCGCCGTGGCGTGCGCCATCTCCTCGATGCCGTGGTGCAGCACCGTCACGCCGTGCGTGAGGATGCCGCCGCCGACCAGGAACATGGCCGCCGTACCGACCACCGACAAACCCTTCATGAGCCATGGCGCCGCAGACAGGATGGCGCGGCCCGCCGCGGCGCGCACCCCCCCCAGGCGGCTCAGATGCAGCCCCACGTCGTCGAGCCGCACGATGCCTGCGACCAGGCCGTAGACACCGATGGTCATGACGATCGCGATGCCGGCCAGCACCACCAGCTGGGTAAGGAACGGGCTCTGCTGGACCGTGCCCAGCGTGATCGCGATGATCTCGGCCGACAGAATGAAATCGGTGCGCACCGCGCCCTTGATCTTGTCCTTCTCCAGTGCAACCAGGTCGACGGCCGGCTCGGCCGCGGCCAGCTTGCGCCGGGCCGCGTGCGCGGCATCGTCTTCACGGCGGTGCAGGAACTTGTGCGCCAGCTTCTCGAAACCCTCGTAGCACAGGAAGGCGCCGCCCAGCATCAGCAAGGGCGTGACGGCCCAGGGCGCAAACGCGCTGATGGCCAGCGCGGCCGGGACGAGGATGGCCTTGTTCAGCATCGAGCCCTTGGCCACGGCCCACACCACGGGCAGTTCGCGGTCGGCCCTGACACCCGTGACCTGCTGGGCGTTGAGCGCCAGATCGTCGCCCAGCACGCCGGCTGTCTTCTTGGCCGCGACCTTGCTCAGGACCGACACGTCGTCGAGGATGGTGGCGATGTCGTCGAGCAGTGCGAGCAGGCTGGAGGCCATGGGACTGGTACGGAGTAGGTGATCGCGCGATTGTGCGCGCGCCGGTGACGGGCACGCGACAGCGCAGGCCGCGTCAGTCCGTCGGTTCCAGCAGGGGGCGCAGCAACGCAGCGGCCGCTTCCTGCACGCTGCGACGCCGGTCCGAGCCGCTTGCGGGCCTCTCCCACTCGGGCCGGCTGCGCGCAGGCTGCACGGACTGCACCACCTGGCGCAACGGGGCGTCGAGCGCCGCGTCGGGCACCGCGTCCTGCGCGAGCTGCGCCAGTGCGGCATGGCCGCGCTGGTCGAGCTGGCGCGCCAGGCCCACGAGCTGCAGCGCGACAAGGAACAGCAAGGCGTTGTCCAGCGTGAGCTCGCGCACACCATGGAGCTGGTTCAGCAACTTGCCACCGATCTGGCGCCAGCCCTGCGAGACGATGCTGCCCAGCGCGCCGCCCAACGCCGCACCGGCGCCCAGCGAGAGCCCGCCCACGGCGAGGTCGGCGATCACGCCGACCGAGGCGCCCACGGCCGCACCCATGCCGAGCCGGCGGCCGGCCTGGCGCAGGGCTTCGGGGTGGAACGGGTCGCTGTCCCAGCGCCCGTCCTGCCAGGGCAACGCAGCCAGCCGCGCGTCGTCGTCGGAAAAGCCGTGGATCTCGAGCAACTGATCGGCGCAGGCGCGCACCATCACCAGCGCCAGCTGCTGGAAGTCCTGCTCGGCGCGCGCGCGCGCAGCCGGCTCGGCGTAGACCACCTCGGCGATCCCGCGCCGCAGCGCAGCCAGGCGCAGCAGCAGTTCGGCGATGGCGCGGCTGTCCGCATCGCGCCGGCCGTCAGCTTCCTGCTGCAGGTGCAGGCCGACCTGCTGCAGCCGCGCGCGCTGGCCAGGCAGCAGCGTGCCCAGGTCCTGGTAGAGGTGCTGTTCGGCGCCGACGAACGGCGCCACCGCGTCGAAGCGCACCTGGGCGTGCAGGCCAGCGCCGGACAGCACGGCCTGCCAGTCGGCCAGGCGGCTGGCTGGATCGCGCACGAAGTTGAGCACCGGCATGACCGGTCGCGCGCAGGAGTTGAGGATCTCGATCTCGGCGCGGTGCTTGGGCAGCACCGGCTCGCGGCTGTCGATGACGTAGAAGGCAGCGTCCACCTCGAGCATCTTGCGCAGCACCTTGGCCTCCTGCTCGAAACTGCCGCGTGCCTCCGGCCCCTGCAGGAAGGCGCGCACGCGCGCGGGGCGGTCCATGCCGGCATCGGTGCCGGCACCCTGCAGGTAGTCCCACAGCGCGACGGAGTCCTCCAGACCCGGTGTGTCGAAAAAGCGCAGCGCGGGCCGGCCGGCGATGCGCAGCTCCACCACTTCGACGTGGCGTGTGGTCCCGGGACGGTCCGACACCTCGCCGAAATGGCGCTTGCGCGTGAGGGTACGCAGCAGCGAGGTCTTGCCGGCATTCGTGTGGCCGACCACCGCGATGGCCAGCGCGTCGGCATCGGCGGCGGCAGCGGCGCCGGCCATGGGCGGCGTCACGGTGCCTCCAGCCAGGCCAGCGCGGCCTCGGGTTGGGTGAAGACCGCGAACGAAACCAGGTCGCTGCGCGCCAGCCAGTCCTGCCAGCGTGCCTGGTCGGCCTGCTGCCGTGCACCGATCAGCAACACCGCGCAGGCGGCGCTGAGACCGCTGGCCTCGCGCAGGAAGCGCTCGGTACCGCGGTCAGGGCTGGAGGCCGCATGGCAGGCCACGAGCAGGCGGTGTGCCGGCACGGCGGCCAGGCGCTGCAACAGGTCAGTGCGCTCGCGCTGGCTGCCGTCCATGCGCTGCACCTGCGCGGCGGTGGGCGGCGCGAACGGCGGCCAGGGTGCCTCGGGCGGCAACTCGAAGCCCAGCAGCAGCCGCGTGCCGGCATCCGCCACCAGCGCGGCCGGCGCGGCGGCCGGCTGGGCGCCAGGTTGCTCGGCGTCCACCACCCGCACCGGCTCCATGGCCTCGAAGCGCGACAGCAGCGCGCGCACGCCCGGGTCGGCCAGGTCC
>CAJYRH010000483.1 GCA_913776795.1 uncultured Pseudorhodoferax sp.
GCCGGTTCCCAAGCCCGTGGCCAAGGCGAAGGCGGCCACGGCGGACGAAGGCGACTGGGAAAGCTTCTGACCCCAGCCGCTGGCGCACATGCCGCACATGACGCGCATGGTCATGGGCCGGCGGCAGCGCTGGGGTCAGAAGCTTTCCCAGTCGCCTTCGTCCGCCGTGGCCGCCTTCGCCTTGGCCACGGGCTTGGGAACCGGCAGCGCCTTGGGCGCCGTGGCTGCCGCGGGCTGGGGCCGCGCGACTGCACGCACGGTTGCGGTGCCGGGCATCGCGCGCGGGGCAGAGCTGGCGGCCGGGCGTGCCGATGCCGTTGGCGCCAGGGCGGTGGGCTGTGCCGGCGCGGGGGGGCGTGCCGGCGCGGTGGCAGACTGCGCAACGGCGGCCGCGCCGTCGCGCAGGCGGAACACGGCCATGGCCTGCACCAGCTGCTCCGCCTGGTGGCGCAGGCTGTCGGCCGCGGCAGCGGACTGCTCGACCAGCGCCGCGTTCTTCTGCGTGGTCTGGTCCATCTCGGTGATGGCCTGGCCAACCTGCTCGACGCCGGAACTCTGCTCGCTGCTGGCTGCGCTGATTTCGCCCACGATGTCGGTGACGCGGCGGATCGCGGCGACGACCTCGTCCATGGTGCTGCCGGCCTGGTCCACCAGCGTGGTGCCCTGCTGCACGCGCTCCACGCTGGCGCCGATCAAGGCCTTGATCTCGCGTGCGGCCTCGGCCGAGCGGCCAGCCAGGCTGCGCACCTCGGTGGCGACGACGGCGAAGCCGCGCCCCTGCTCACCGGCGCGGGCCGCTTCCACCGCCGCGTTCAGCGCCAGGATGTTGGTCTGGAAGGCGATGGAGTCGATCACGCCGATGATGTCTGCGATGCGGTCCGAACTCTCGTGGATGCCCTTCATGGTGGCGACGACACGCGAGACCACCTCGCCGCCCTTCGTCGCGACGGACGAGGCGTTGGCCGCCAGCGCATTGGCCTGGCGGGCGTTGTCGGCGTTCTGGCGCACGGTGGAGCTGAGCTCTTCCATCGAAGCGGCGGTTTCTTGCAGGGCCGAGGCCTGCTGCTCGGTGCGGCCGGACAGATCGTTGTTGCCCGCCGCGATCTCGCTGCTGGCCGTGGACACGCCCTCGGCGCTGCGCCGCACGCCGGACACCACCGTGGCCAGTTGCTGCTGCATCTCCTTGAGCGCGGCCAGCATGGCGGTGGCCTCGTCGCGCCCGTGCACCTGGATGTCCTCCGTCAGGTCGCCGGCAGCCACGCGGCGTGCTGCGCTGCCGGCCTGTGCCAGTGGCCCTGTGATGCTGCGCGTGAGAAGGTAGGCGAACAGTGCCACCAGCAGCAGTGCCACGACGGCGAAGCCCAGCAGGATGGACTGGCCGAGCGCGGCCTGGTCGGCCGTCTCACGCAGCGCGGCGTCGTAGATCCTCTGCTGGGCTTCCTCAAAGCGCTGCAGTGCGGCGTCGTACTGGTCGGCCAGGGGGCGGAGCTGGCCGTTGAGCAGCGCAGCCACGTCCTCCCCGGCCTGGCGTCGCTTGAGCAGCTCGGCGCGCGGGGTG
This sequence comes from uncultured Pseudorhodoferax sp., assembly GCA_913776795.1. The sequence goes on from CAJYRH010000483.1 coordinate 1,559, forward strand.
CGGTAGGCCTCGCGGCGGGTGTTGATCTCCGCGATCAGCGCCTTTTCCTCGGGCGTCGACGCCAGCTGGCCGATGCGTTCGCTGACCTCGGAGATGCGCTTGGAGGTGCGGTCCATCTGCGCGATCCAGGCCGGGATGCGGGTCACGTCGGAATCGAGCAGCGACGCCTGGGTGCGCACCCAGTTCATCTCGATGTTCTGGCGCCAGCGCTCTGCCAGACGCAGCTTCTCGCTGTCCAGGGTTCCCAGGCGCTGGGCGTCGGCAGCAGTGGTTTGCAGCCGCCAGTACCCCACGGCCGCGCTGGCCGCAATGATGAGCAGCAGGATGCTGAAGGCCAGGGTTAGACGCGCGCCGATGCGCAGCTGGCGCAGCATGCTCATGCGGCGCTCCCGGCAGTCCCAGGCGACAGGCCGCCGTTCGGCAGCGCAGACCATGTCCGTTGACGTGTTTGTTTTTGGTGCACAACGAGCCTTCCGGGGACCAGGGTGCGCCGATTATGGGCATTCGCGCGGGAACTGTATGTACTCGCTTGCCCCAGCTGTCCAGGTGGTGAGCGAAAGCCCCACCTTGAAGGCGCACGCTACTCGTTCATCTGTGCCAGCGTCCCGCTCGGCGGCCAGCCAAAGAGCTGCTGCAGCGCCAGGCGGTACTGCTGCTGGCCGCGCACGATCGTGTTGTGGTGCGTCCCGCCGTCGACCACCACGAAGGCCTTGGGCTCGCGCGCCGCTTCGTACAAGCGCCGGCCCAGGTCGGGCTTGATCAGGCTGTCGTCCGACCCGTGCACGACCAGCAGCGGTGCGCCGATGTGCGGCACCTTGCGGATCGATTCCATGCGCTGGGTGATCAGCCAGCCGATCGGCAGCCAGCCCCATTTCATGCTGGCCGCCACCTCCGGGATCGAGGTGAAGGTGCCTTCGACCAGCACGCCGCGCTCGTCTTTCACCTTGGAGGCCAGATCGATCGCGATGGCGCCGCCCAGCGAATGGCCGAAGATGTAGCGCGGCCGGTCGGGGTAGCGGGCGGCCAGCCAATCCCAGGCGGCACGCGCGTCCTCGAAGGCGCGGTCTTCGGAAGGCAGCTCGGCCGTGCTCTTGCCGAAGCCGCGGTAGTCGATGGCCAGTACCGAAAAGCCCAGTTGCTGCATGGCCCGCATGCGCGGTGCCGAGCCCTGCACGTTCCAGCGCGCGCCGTGCAGGTACAGCAGGATGGGCGCGTTCGCCGCATCGGCTTGCAGCGCGGGCGTGCTTTCCAGCCACAGGCCGTGCAGGCGCACGGGTTCCTTGGAGACGCGCGATTCGAACGGGATCCAGACCTCGTCCATTCCTTCGGCGCTGGCGGCACTGCCGCCCCAGGCGCGGTCACCGGGTTGGAAGATCCAGTCGCGCTGGCGTTCGTCGAGGAGGCTGCAGCCCGTCACCGTGGCCAGGGCCAGCACGGAGCTCAGCAGGGCGATCAAGGAAAGGCGGCGCATGGCAGGCACTGACTTCGAATGCGGGTGTAAGTTCAATCCTACGTGCCGCAAGCAGGATCGGGGCCAATGCCCGGCGCCAGACAGGGCGGCGGCGCGTCCGTTCAGCGGCCCCGCAGGAACAGCTGGTCGAGCTCCCGCACGCTGATCTGGCGCCAGGTCGGCCGGCCGTGGTTGCACTGGTCGGACCGCTCTGTGGCCTCCATCTGGCGCAGCAGGCCGTTCATTTCCTCCAGCGTCAGCCGCCGGTTGGCGCGCACCGCACCGTGGCAGGCCATGGTGGCGAGCAGCTCGTTGCGGGCCCGCTCGACAACCCCGCTGGCGTCGTGCTGGGCCAGTTCGGCAAGGACGCTGCGTGCCAGGGCGACGGCGTCGCCATCGGCCAGGCTGGCCGGGACCGCGCGCACGGCGAGCGTGCGCGCCGAGAACGGCGCTACGTCCAGGCCCAGCGTGGCCAGCGTGGCAGCGTGCGCCTCCGCCGCGGCCAGCTCGGTCGGCGTGGCGGCGAAGGTGGCGGGGATCAGCAGCGGCTGGCTGGCCATGGCGGCGTCGTCGGCCTGGGCCTTGAGCCGCTCGTAGACGATGCGCTCGTGCGCGGCGTGCGTGTCCACGACAACCAGGCCGTGCTGGTTCTCGGCCAGGATGTAGATGCCCTGCAGCTGGGCCAGTGCCCGGCCCAGCGGCCAGTCGGGCAAACCCTGGCGGGCGGAAGTGGCTGCAAGGGATGCAGTCACCGGCGCAGACGCAGACACAGGCACC
>CAJYRH010000484.1 GCA_913776795.1 uncultured Pseudorhodoferax sp.
CCTACAACATCCTCGAGGGCTTCGAGGGCGATGCCGACGCCGACGGCCACCGCGGCAACAAGGGCGGCTGGCGCCGACGCGGCCTGCCGTGGAAGCAGAATTGACGGTCACCCCCCAAGCGGCTTCGCCGCTCCCCCCTCTGCTGCGCGAAAGGGGCCGAGCCCGGACACAACAGGTCCAGTGGACCTTTTGTGCCTGGGCAGGAGCCGGACCATTGGCACGGCGCGGTCTGCAAGACCTCCCCGGCGGCTTGGCAGAGCCAGTTCCGCGGCTGCCCTTGCGTGGCCTGCTCCGCGGCCCTTCGAACCGCTGCCTGCGACGCGGCCCTGTATGTTGCAGGCCTTGTGCCGTGCAACGCAACGGTGACATGCCCGATGTCCGACCGCACCTTCGACATCGAGATGCGCCTGCTCGTGGACGCCATCTACCTGCGCTGGCACTTCGACTTTCGGGGCTACGCGCAGGCCTCGCTCAAGCGCCGGCTCAAGACCGCGATGGGTCGCTTTGCCTGCAGCTCCCTGTCGCAGCTGCAGGACAAGGTGCTGCACCAGCCCGACTTCTTCCCGGCGCTGCTGGACTACCTCACGGTGCAGGTCAGCGAGATGTTCCGGGATCCGAACTACTTCCTTGCCCTGCGGCGCGAGGTGGTCCCGCTGTTGCGCACCTACCCCTCGCTGAAGGTCTGGGTGGCCGGCTGCAGCACCGGCGAGGAGGTCTACTCGCTGTCCATCCTGCTGCGCGAGGAAGGCCTGCTGGACCGCACGCTGATCTACGCCACCGACATCAATCCGCAGGCATTGCAGCAGGCCGAGGCCGGCATCTACGAGCTGGACCGCATCGCCGGCTTCACGCTCAACCACCAGCGCGCAGGCGGCAAGAGCTCGCTGTCGGACTACTACACGGCCGCCTACGGCCGCGCGGTGTTCGACAAGAGCCTGCGCCGCAACGTGGTGTTCTCCGACCACAGCCTGGCGACCGATTCGGTCTTTGCCGAGATGCAGATGGTGTCCTGCCGCAACGTGCTGATCTACTTCGACCGGCCGCTGCAAGACCGGGCCGTCGGCCTGTTCCGCGATGCGCTGTGCCGCAAGGGCTTCCTTGGGCTGGGAAGCAAGGAGTCGCTGCGCTTTTCCGCCTGTGCTGGCGCGTTCACGGAGTTCGTGCGCGAAGAGCGCATCTACCAGAAGAGCCAATGAGCACGACCCGGCCGTCCCATGGTGTCCAGCACCGCAGCGCGCAGCGCGACGCGGCCCCGATGGGCGCCGCGCCCTCTCTGGCCGGCCGCGTGGACGCCGTCGTCATCGGCGCATCGGCCGGCGGGGTCGAGGCCTTGCTGCGGTTGCTGCCGGCGCTGCCGGCCGGCCTGCGCGCCGCCGTCTTCGTGGTCCAGCACCTGCCACGCGACCGCGCCAGCCTCCTCGTGGACATCATCGCGCCGCGCTGCGCGGTGCCGTTGCAGGAGGCGCAGGACAAGCAGCCCATCGAACCCGGCAACGTGTACTTTGCCCCGCCGGACTACCACCTGCTGCTCGATGCCGGGCCGCAGATGGCGCTGTCGGTGGATGCGCCGGTGCATTACTCGCGGCCTGCCATCGACGTGCTGTTCCAGTCCGCCGCCGACCTGTACGGTCCGCGCCTGCTCGGCCTGGTGCTCACGGGCGGCAACCAGGACGGTGCCGAGGGCCTGGCCAGCGTACGTGCCGCCGGCGGCGTCACGGCCGTCCAGGATCCGGCCGATGCGCAGATGCCGCTGATGCCCGAATGCGCGCTGGCCACCGGCCCTGTGGATCACGTGCTGCCGCTGCATGCGCTGGCCACGCTGCTGGGTACGCTGGACGCAGCTTCAACCATGCGGGGGGCGGCATGAACCTGCCCCGGCCATTCGCTCCCGTCGGAAGTGCGCCGGACGAACGGGCAGAGCCGATCAAGTGCCTCATCGTCGACGACCTGGACGAGAACCTGCTGGCCCTCGCGGCCCTGCTGCAAAGCGAGGACGTGCAGGTGCTGCAGGCACGCTCGGGCCTGGAGGCCCTCGAGCTGCTCCTGCAGCACGAAGTGGCACTGGCGCTGGTGGATGTGCAGATGCCCGAGATGGACGGCTTCGAGCTGGCCGAGATGATGCGCGGCAGCGAGCGCACGCGCCATGTGCCCATCATCTTCGTGACCGCCGGAACGCGCGACGCGCAGCGCATGTTCCGCGGCTACGAGGCCGGCGCCGTGGACTTCCTTTACAAGCCGGTCGAGCCGCACGTGCTGTGCGGCAAGGCTGGCGTCTTCTTCCAGCTCTACCGCCAAAAGCAGCAGCTGGCCCGCCACCTGCACGAGCGGACCGAGACGCTGCGCCTGCAGGAACTCTTCACGGCCGTGCTGGGCCACGACCTGCGCGGACCGCTGTCGGCCATCACCACGGCGGCCGAGCTGCTCATGCGCCGGCCCGACGAGGCCACGCGCAACGTGGCCCAGCGCCTGCTGCGCAGCGGCCAGTGGATGGGCCGCATGATCGAGGACATGCTGGACCTGGCCCGCACCCGCCAGGGCGGCGGCATGCCCATGGCCAGCGAGCGCTTCGACCTCGGCGTGCTGGCTGAACGCGTTGTGCAGGAGCGCCAGAGCACCCGGCCGGACAAGCAGGTGCTGCTGCAATGCGATGGCGACCTGCACGGCGACTGGGACGAGGACCGTCTCACGCAGGTGCTGTCCAACCTCGTGGGCAACGCCTTGCGGCACGGCGACGGCGGCACCGTGCACGTGGCGGTGGACGGCAGCCATGCCAACCACGTGCGGCTGTCGGTGCGCAACGGCGGCGAGATCCCGCCCGACGTGCTGCCGCACATCTTCGACCCCTTCCGCAGCGGCCGTGCCCGCGCGGAGGAGGCGCCCTCGCGGCGGGCCAGCACACGCAACGAAGGACTCGGCCTGGGCCTGTACATCGTGCGCGAGATCGTCCGCGCACACGGAGGCCAGCTGCAGGTGGAGTCGGCGGCAGGCAGCACGAGCTTCAGCGTCGTGCTGCCACGTGTGCCCCAGACGGTGACACCGGCACCAGGGCTCGGCACGCTGCCCTGAGCCTGGCCAGGCGATCGCCCGGTCGGATGCGTCCTACCGGAGCTTGGCACCGCTGCCTGCCCGCGCCCTGCGGATGCCGTCGCAACCTGTCTTTCACGGCTCGGCGCCGCGGGGGCGACGCCGGTTTCCACAACCGCACCGACAGGAGCAAGCAATGGCACACCGCAACGAACGCAGCCGCCAGCAGGACGAATGGCGCCAATCCGACCGCAACCAGATGGGGCAATACGCCGACCCGCAGCGGCAGTACGGCAGCCACGACGACACCCGCGATTGGGGGAGGCCGCGCAACGGCGACGACCTGCACCGGCATGACCCGGCCCAGGCCAGCTACGGCCGTGCTGGCGCACCCGACGTGCGCGGGGCGCCCAGCGGCGGCTACCAACGCGATTGGCAGGCCGACCCTGGCTACAACCGGCCGGGCTACACCCGCTACGAGGGCTACCAGGGTCATGCCGGTGCAGGTCGTCGCCGTTGCGCGGCCTCCCCCAATCGCGGGTGTCGTCGTGGCTGCCGTACTGCCGCTGCGGGTCGGCGTATTGCCCCATCTGGT
>CAJYRH010000485.1 GCA_913776795.1 uncultured Pseudorhodoferax sp.
AGCCAGCCCAGCAGCACGCCGCCGATCTGCGCGCCGGTCAGCAAGGTGATCACCAGGGCGGCCTGCGCAACGCTGTAGCCCAGTCCTTCCTTCATGTGGCTGATGGCGTGCACGTTGACGGCCGTGACCACCAGCAGCGCGAAGCCGTGGCCCAGGCCCAGCAGCCAGAAGGCGCGCGTGCGCAGCGCCTCGCGCGCGGTGAACTCGCGCTGCGGCGCCATGGCGGGCGCTGCGCTGCCGCCGGCGGTCGCTGGCGGTGGAACGGGATCGCCGTCCACGGTGGCGCCGTGGTCCTCGGGCCGGCTGCGGAACATCGAGGCCAGCGGCCAGCCGACCAGGATGGCCAGCACGCCCGATGCGAAGGCCGTGGCACGCCAGCCATGGGCCACCAGCGACCAGGCCACGATCGGCACGAACAGCCCCCCTGTGGCCATGCCCAGGTTCATGGCCGACAGCGCCCGCGCGCGCTTGCGCGAGAACCAGCGGATCACGGCCACGTTGATCGGGAAGTACCCCGACAGGCTGGTTCCGATGGCGATGACGGCCACCGCCATGTAGAAGCCTGCGACGCTGTCGATGCGGCTCAGCAGCATGAAGCCGATGCCGAATGCCACCACGCCCGTGCGGATCATCGCGCGCGGGCCGATGCGGTCGACCAGCCAGCCCAGCGCCGGGCCCAGCAGTGCCGATTCGGCGGACTGCATGGCCGCAGCACCCGACAGCGTGGTCTTGCTCCAGCCGCGCTCCTCGGCCAGCACGGCCACATAGGCGCCGAACGCCTGCTGCAGCAGCATGGCCTGCAGGAACTGCAGGCCGCCACCTGCGCCGACCATGCGCCAGCCATGGAAGATCTTCATGGCGGGCAGGCGTGGCTTGGCTGGTGCATGGTGTTCGGGATGCCCCGGTTGGGGTGGACCCTGTCTCCTTGGGCGGTGGCGCAGACCATACCATCGCCGCCATGCACATGTTCGATCCCGATGCGCTGGAATGCCTGGCCGCCATCGTCGAGGAGGGTGGCTTCGAGCGCGCTGCGCAGCGCCTGCACATCACGCAGTCGGCGGTGTCGCAGCGCCTGCAGGCGCTGGAGGCGCAGGCTGGCACCGTGCTGCTGGTGCGGCGCCCGCTCAAGGCCACGCCGGCCGGGCAACTGCTGCTCAAGCACACGCGCCAGCTGCGGCTGCTGCGGGCCGACCTGGACCGCGACATGCGCGCATTCGCGCCGCAGGGGACGGGCCGGTTGCGCGAACAGGAGCGTGTGGCCGTCGCGGTGAACGCCGACAGCATCGCGACCTGGGTGCTGCCCGCGCTGCAGGAGCCCGTGGCCCAGGGGCTGCCGCTGGAGATCATCGCGGACGACCAGGACTTCACGCAGGACTGGCTGCGCGAAGGCCAGGTGCTGGGCTGCGTGACCACGCTGGAGCAGGCACTGCGGGGCTGCCGCGTGGTGCCGCTGGGGGCGATGCGTTACGTGGCCGTGGCGGCGCCGGCGTTCGCACAGCAGCGCCTGGGCGGGGCGCTCACGCCCCACAACTTCCACCAGGTGCCGTTCGTGGCCTTCAACCGCAAGGACGACATGCAGCGCGAGTTCGTCTCACGCCGGCTGGGCCTGCCGCGGCTGGCGCTGAACCAGCTCTTCGTGCCGAGCTCGGAGGGCCAGGTGCGCGCCGTGCTCGCCGGCTGGGGCGCCAGCGTGGTGCCGGAACTGCTGGTGCGCGGCCTGCTGGCGGGCGGCGAGCTGGTCGACATCGCGCCCGGCCACACCGAGCGCGTGGCGCTCTACTGGCATTGCTGGAACCTGGAGTCCGAGGTGCTGGACGGCCTCAGCCGGGCGCTGACGCAGGCCGCTCGCGCGGCACTGGACTGAGTCATTCGTCCAGGGTGGCGCGCAGCGCACGGGCCTTGTCAGGATGGAACGGGCCTTCGATGCGGGCCAATACCTCGCCGCGGCGGTTCAGCACCACCACATGCGGCTGCTCCACGCTGGACAAACCCGTCGAACGCGCGAAGGCGTTGCGGTCGGTGAACACCGGCACGACAGCGGCCTTCTCCTGCGCATAGCGCTCGCGCAGCCGGCTTTCGATCACGCTGCGTTCTGCGTCGTCGCCTGGGTCGTTGACGACCAGCATGCGCAGCCAGCGCACCGAGGCATCGCTGCCCAGTTGCAGGCCATGGATCCAGCTGTCGACCGCAGGACGCTGGTCGCGGTGGAAGCTGATGAAGGCCAGCGTGCGGTCCGCCCCCAATCCTTCGGGCAAGGCGAGCGGACGATGGTCGAGCTGGCGCGCCTGCAGGGCGGGCAGACGCCCCATCACGCTGGATTCCGTGGGTGCCGCCACTGCAAGCAACACGGCAGCCACCACGGCGAGACACCATGCCAGGGTAGGGGACCAGACGCTTTTCATACGGTGGCTCCTGTGCGCAACGACGGAAGGGGTGGAACCAAGATAGCGCGCGTGAGACAACCCTGGCATCGGCGGGTGATTTCCAAACGTAACCGTCGGCGCAGTCGTGCCCGCGATCAGGTCTCCACCAGCAGTTGCGGACGAAAGCCGGCCTGCTCGCCGTTTCTCGCGTAGCCCAGCGGATTGGCCACCACGCGGCAGCCGCGGTGCACATAGTCGCTGGGTGAGTGCAGGTGACCATGCATCCAGAGCTTGGCGAGCGGCAGCAGATCGTCCAGTGCATTGCAAAAGCCTGCCGTGCCGGGCGTCAGTCCGTAGCGCGGATCGGCGCTGTGCAGGCTGGGCGCAAAGTGCGTCACCACCACGGTCGTGCCGTCGAACGGGGTGGCAAGGGCCGCCCGCAGCCATTGCTGGCAAGCCAGGCCCTCCTCGCGCATGTGCGCTGCGAGCCAGGGCAGACCGTGGCGCGTGGTACCGGTGCGGCGCAGGTAATGGTCGGCGGCCCGGAAGGCTTTGTGCCGCGCCTTGAGTTGCTCTGCCAGCGAGAACGCGCCGCCACGGCCGGCCGGCCCGATGGCGTCGTAGTCGGTCCACAGCGTGGTGCCGACCAGGCGCAGCGCGCCGCCGTCGGCGCCCGCGCCAGGCAGTTCGACGATGGTGCGGTCCAGCCAGTGCAGGCCCAGGCGCTCGCAGGTCGCGCGCAGGCGCAGGGCTGTGGCGTCCACGTCCAGCTTGTCGTACTCGTGGTTGCCGGGGACGTAATAGACCGGCACAGGCCAGTCGGCGAAGAGGCGCAGGCCGAAGTCTGCATCGGCCATGCGGGAGCCGGTCTGGTAGGACCCCACATCCCCGGCCAGGATCAGCGCGTCGGCGCCAGCCACAGGTTCGGGGACGAAGTCGGTGTGCACCTCAAGGTGCAGGTCGGAAAGAAGCTGGAATTTCATGGAGTCTCGGCCAGCCTGAGGCCATGCAGACGTTATGCGTCAACTGCATGGGTCAGGGCTTGCAACCCTAGGGATAACCCTTATTCTTCATGCATCTCGAACTTTGGGCCGCCACAAGCGGTGTTTGTATGTTGATCGTTTCCTGGTTTGCCCGCGTTTACCAAGGGTGGACCGCTTCCGCCGCAGCCTCTGCCCACCAAGGCGCCCGTGACGGCGCCGCCAGCGAAGTGGCCTTCGCACTGCTGGAGAGCGCGGACAACCTCGCCGGCCATGACCCGCACGAAGCACGTCGCCTGCGCAGCGCCGCCCGGGCCTGGCTCAGCGTGGTGCGCTGAGGCGCGCCCGTCACGGCGCGAAAGCCTGTTCGGCCGATCGCACGACGGCCTGGCGCAGCCACTGGTGGTGGCTTTGCAGATCCATGCGGCGGTGCCACAGCGCGGCGACGTGCACGGCCGCCACGTCGAATGGCAGTTCCTGGTGTACCAGCAGTTCTGCGATGCCCGTGGCCTCGACGAAATGCCGTGGCAGCACGGTCAGCAGATTGGAGTTGGCGACCACGCGGCCTGCCGCGAAAAACTGGTTGACCGTCAGCACCACACGGCGTTTGCGCTTGAGCAGCGCCAGTGATTCGTCGATGAAGCCATAGGGTCGGCCCGAAAAGCTGACCAGCAAATGGCGCGCGGCGCAGAACTGGCTCAACGTCAACGGGCCGCCTGCCAGTGGGTGGTCGCGCCGCATCACGCACACGTATTCGCTGTCGTACAGGCGCTGGTGCTCGAAGGGCACCGCCTTGCCGACCTGCGCGCGCGCCGTCAGGTCGGCCAGCACCGCTGGGAAGAAGCCCACGGCCAGGTCGGCCGTCTCGTCGTCCAGCAGGCGGCGTGGGTCGCGCGTGGTCAGCGGCACCACCCGCAGGGAGACGCCCGGCGCCTCCTCCTCCAGGATGTCCACAAGACCCGGCACCAGCATGGCAGCGGTCGCGTCGGCCATGGCCAACACAAAAGTGTTGTCTGCCGACAACGGGTCGAAATTGCTCGGCGCCAACGACGCCTGCAGTTGCCGCAGGGCTTCGCGCACCGCCGGCCACAGGGCGGTCGCGCGCGGTGTGGGCTCGATGCCCTGGCCACTGCGCTGCACCAGTTCATCGCCCAATGCATCGCGCAGGCGCTGGATGGCGTTGCTCACCGCGGGCTGCGTCAGGGAGAGATTGCGGGCAGCCCGTGTCAGGCTGCGCTCGGCGAGCACCTCGTCAAAAACACGCAGCAGATTGAGATCGAGCGTGCGGAAGTTCGGTTGCGCCATGAAGCCCCTGGGCGTGGACAAATCGGCTTGGCACTCTATTCATCACCGTAGTGAATGTCCAGCATCATCAATATAAAGTTGAAGATGCATAGGGCAAACCCTAGTATTCGTTTCCATAGCGCCACCGGTTTGTGTGGCCATCAAAGGAAAACACCATGACCAGTTTCGTCCACGTCGACTATCCCCAACAACATCCTGGCGTCGTCCGCGTCGGAGCAGCGATCGACGCTGCCGGGCGGCTGCGCCGGGGCTTCGATGGCACCCGCGGCATCGCTGCGGTGCTGCTGGCCGGTGTCGTCTCGGCGCTGCTGGTGCTGGCCGACCGCGTGGTCGACAGCTGGGCCGATGGCCGCCTGATGGCCGCCTGGGTCGTGCTGTGGGTGGTGGCGTTCTGCGCCCTGGCTGTGTTCGCCACCCCGGCACGCCGCGTGGCCACCGCGCTGGTGCGGCGCCTGGATGGCTGGTCACAACGCATTGCCCGCCAACGCGCCGACGACCGCCTGTGGGCCACTGCCCAGACCGACGCCCGCGTGATGGCCGACCTGAAGGCCGCCATGTCGCGCAGCGATGCAGTCGCGCCGCGTGCTGCATCCGCAGCGCTGGCCCGCGAATCCGCCGGCGCCCGCATCAGCCTGCGTGACGTCATGCAGGGCTGGTACCGCGACGTGCAGAAGGCCCGCGCCGACGTCGCCTACCTGGCCGCTGTCCAGACCGACCCGCGCATGCTGGCCGATCTGCAAGCCGCTGCCACCCGCGCCGAATCGGTGCCCGCCCAAACGCAGACACTGCTGCGCGGCGACAGCGCTGGCAACGCTCTGCGCGGCGCGGCCCATGCCGTGGGTGCACGCCGCAGCTACCACTTCTGAGCCTCCACGCTCCGTCCCGGTCGCGCCGGGAACACTTCACAAGCCACCCGACGCGGTGGCTTTTTTCATGTCCGGCTGCATCGGGCGTTTCGCCCGGAACGAAGCCGGCTGCCACTCGGGCGAACGATGGCGCTCAGCAAGTGGCGGTCGACCACCGCAGCCAGCCGGGCCGACCTGCGCGCTTACGGCGCTGGGGCGCGTTCAAAGCGCCCGTGGCCCGCCAGCGAAAAAGCCACCCTGGGGTGGCTTTCCATCGGGTTGCGGGGCCGGCTCAGGCCGCCAGGCGCGTCTCGATCTGCTGCTTGATCTCGCCCATTTCCTTGGGTAGACGGTGCGCCAGCTGCGTGAACAGGTCTTCGTGCAGCTTGAGCTCGGCCTGCCAGGCGGCCTTGTCGATGCTGGTCACCGTCTGGAACTGCTCGGCACTGAAGTCAAGGCCGGTCCAGTTCAGCTGTTCGTAGGACGGGCTCGTGCCGAACACGTGCTCCTGGCCGCCTTCAGCCTGGCCCTCGATGCGGTCGATCATCCACTTCAGCACGCGCATGTTCTCGCCGTAGCCGGGCCAGACGAACTTGCCATCGGCGCCCTTGCGGAACCAGTTCGTCGTGTAGATGCGCGGCAGCGTGGCGCCGGACTGCTGCAGCTTGCTACCCAGGTCCAGCCAGTGCTGGAAGTAGTCGCTCATGTTGTAGCCCATGAACGGCAGCATCGCGAACGGGTCGCGGCGCACCACGCCCTGCTGGCCGAAGGCCGCGGCCGTGGTTTCCGAGCCCATGGTGGCGGCCATGTAGACGCCTTCGTTCCAGTTGCGCGCCTCGGTCACGAGCGGCACGGTGGTCGAGCGGCGGCCGCCGAAGATGAACGCGTCGATCTTCACGCCCTTGGGGTCGTCCCAGGCCGGATCGAGTGCGGGGTTGTTGGTGGCAGCCACCGTGAAACGCGCGTTCGGGTGGGCGGCCTTGGCGCCGGTTTCCCTGGCAATCTGCGGCGTCCAGTCCTTGCCCTGCCAGTCGATCAGGTGGGCGGGCAGTGCCTTGCCGGCGACATCGTCTTCCATGCCTTCCCACCACACGTCGCCATCGTCCGTGAGCGCCACGTTCGTGAAGATCACGTTCCGGTCGAGGCTGCGCATGCAGTTGGGGTTGGTCTTGTAGTTCGTGCCCGGGGCCACGCCGAAGTAGCCGGCCTCGGGGTTGATCGCGCGCAGCGAACCGTCGGCCTGCGGTTTGATCCAGGCAATGTCGTCGCCGATGGTGGTGACTTTCCAGCCTTCGAAGCCCGCCGGCGGCACCAGCATGGAGAAGTTGGTCTTGCCGCAGGCGCTCGGGAAAGCGGCGGCCACGTGGTATTTCTTGCCGTCGGGCTTGGTCACGCCCAGGATCAGCATGTGCTCGGCCAGCCAGCCCTGGTCGCGGCCCATGGTGGAGGCGATGCGCAGCGCGAAGCACTTCTTGCCCAGCAGCGCATTGCCACCGTAGCCTGAGCCGTAGGACCAGATCTCGCGCGTGGCGGGGTAGTGCACGATGTACTTGGTCTTGTTGCATGGCCACTTCACGTCGGCCTGGCCCGGCTCCAACGGCGCGCCCACGCTGTGCACGCAGGGAACGAAATCGCCGTCCACGCCCAGCACGTCGTACACGGCCTTGCCCATGCGTGTCATGGTCTTCATGTTCACGGCCACGTACGGGCTGTCCGACAGCTCCACGCCGATGTGCGCGATGTCCGAACCCAGCGGACCCATGCTGAACGGCACCACATACATGGTGCGGCCGCGCATGGATCCCTTGAACAAGGCGTTGTCGCCGGTCTGCAGCAGCTTGCGCATCTCGGCCGGGGCGGTCCAGTTGTTGGTGGGGCCGGCCTCTTCCTTCCTGTCGGTGCAGATGAAGGTGCGGTCTTCCACGCGTGCCACGTCCGACGGGTCGGACAGCGCCAGGAAAGAGTTCGGGCGTTTGGCCGGGTTGAGCTTCTGGAAGGTGCCGGCGTCCACGAGCTGCTGGCACAGGCGCTGGTATTCGGCGTCGCTGCCGTCGCACCAGTAGATGTCCGCCGGCTGGGTCAGCGCGGCGATGTCGGAGATCCAGGCGATCAGCCTGGCGTTCTTCACGTACGCGGGGGGATTGATGTTCAGTCCCTGCATCGTGGGTGCGTTCATGGGCTAGCTCCTAAGTTGAAAAATCGTCTTTCACAAAGTCGCTCGCCATGCAAGCGGGACTTGCACTTGGTGGAAGACGACAGGTGCAGCCCGGCGCAACAGTCCGGCGCCGGTCGGGACGCCAATTCTAGGGATGGGGTCCGTGTGTGGAGCCACTTCGGCGACAAAACCCATGCAAAACAAACATGAGGTTATGTCGCTGTGATGACTGTTGAGCCCGATGACCGTTGCACACGCGCAACATTTCGATGGCGCACAGTGTGCAAGAAGCGGGGGAAGCAGGTGGGGGCGACGGGCTGGCTGCCGGCGCCGGGAGAACGACAGGCCGCGTTGCACGGCCTACAAGAGGAAGTGGCTTAGGCCATCGAAACGGCGATGAACGCCAGCAGGAACATCATCACGCCGCCGACGATGGGCAGCACGATGGGAATCATCGGCACCACGGCTTCGACCGGGTCGATGTCATGGGCAGCGACCTCGTGCGGGTTGGGGCTGGCATGGGTGTCCGACATGTCTCTTTTCCTTCGCTCGAAAACGCGGAATTGTAGCGAGGGGACTCAGCGCAATTCCCTGGTTTCGAATCCGGCCTGGCCCAGCGCCTGCACCAGTTCGTCCAGATGGCTGCGCCCGCGCGTCTGCACCACGATCTCGATGTCCACGTTCTGTGCCGACAGCGCCGTGAAGGCGCGTTGGTGTTCCACTTGGTCGATGTTGGCACCGGTGTCGGCCACCACCGTGGCGATCCGCGCCAGCGAGCCCGGGTTGTCGGCCGCGCTCACGCGCAGCCGGCCCAGCCGGCCCGAGCGCACCATGCCGCGCTCGATGATGGCCGCCAGCAGCATGGGGTTGATGTTGCCGCCGGAGAGCACCAGCCCCACCTTCCTGCCACGAAAACGCCCGGGCTCGCGCAGCAGTGCCGCCAGGCCCGCAGCGCCCGCGCCCTCGACCACGGTCTTCTCGATCTCCAGCAGCATGAGGATGGCCTGCTCGATGTCGCCCTCCTCAACCAGCATCAGCGCATCCACGCTATCGCGCACGATGGCCTGCGTGATCTGTCCCGGCGAACCCACGGCGATGCCTTCGGCGATGGTGCTGCTGCCCTGGGCATGCAGCGTGCCGTGCACGGCGTTGACCATGGCGGGAAAACGCGCCGTCTGCACGCCGACGACTTCGATGCCCGGCTTGATCGCGCGTGCTGCCGTCGCGATGCCGGCGATCAGCCCACCGCCGCCGACCGACACCACCAGGGTCTCGAGCGACGGGACCTGGGCCAGCATCTCCAGGCCGACCGTGCCCTGGCCCGTGACGATGTCCTCGTCGTCGTACGGGTGCACAAAGGCCAGTCCCTGCGCCGTGGCGAGCTCCTGTGCGTGGGCGCGCGCCGCGTCCAGAGAATCGCCATGCAGCACGATCTCGGCACCGAAGCCGCGTGTACGCTCCACTTTCACGGCCGGTGTGAAGCGCGGCATCACGATCACGGCGCGCAGGCCCAGGCGCTGTGCGTGGTAGGCCACGCCCTGGGCGTGGTTGCCGGCACTCATGGCGATCACGCCGTTTTGCGCGCTCCCCGACGCCACGAGCCGCACCAGCTTGTTGCAGGCCCCGCGCTCCTTGAACGAGGCCGTGAACTGCAGATTCTCGAATTTCAGGAAGACCTGGGCACCTGTGATGTCCGACAGGGTGCGCGATTCCACGCAGGGCGTTTCCAGCACCTGGCCTTGCAGCCGGGCGGCGGCCTGGCGGATGTCGTCGAGGGTCAGCATGACCG
>CAJYRH010000486.1 GCA_913776795.1 uncultured Pseudorhodoferax sp.
GCACGGCCTCGAAGATGGCATCGAAGGCCGCCGCGCCGCCGGACAGCAACTGCACCGAGCGGGCGCTCGACACCGGCATGCCGCAGGCCGACATGGCCAGCGTGGCGAGCTGGCGCAGGGCGGGCGGGGCGTCCTCCGCCGCCTCGCGCAGCAGGGCCATGTCGGCCGGCGCCTGGGCGATCACCCGGCTGCGCAAGCGCTTGAGCCGCTGCTTCGCCAGCCGCTGCGGCCCGAGGAAGTAGTAGATGAAGAAGCCCGCGTAGGGCAGCAGTGCCAGCGACAGGATCCAGCCCAGCGTGGAAACCGGCGCGCGCTTCTGCATCACGATCCACACCGACAGCACGGCGATGTAGGCGCTCCAGGCGAGCGACAGCCCGGTGGTCCAGGCGGGACTGAGGTGGAACTCGGGCAGGGTCATCCAGGGGCTCGGCACGCCGCCGGCCACGCGACGGCGGCAGCCGGAAGCGGCCAAGTAAAAAGGCCGGGAGCGCGATGCTACCGGCCTCGTGTGGCACCGCCCGTGGGGGCGGGCGCCTTGGGGACGTGGTCGATCAGCCGGCCGCGGCCTCCTCGGCCTCGGGCTTGGACTTGCCTTCCTTCTTCGGCAGCGGCGTGATGTCCAGCTGCACCTCGTCCTTCTCGTCCAGGTCGACCTCCAGGCGGCCACCGTCGGTCAGGCGGCCGAACAGCAGTTCGTCGGCCAGTGCGCGGCGGATGGTGTCCTGGATCAGGCGCTGCATCGGGCGCGCGCCCATGAGCGGATCGAAGCCCTTCTTCGCCAGGTGCTTGCGCAGCTTGTCGCTGAAGGTGACCTCCACCTTCTTCTCGGCGAGCTGCGTCTCAAGCTGGAGCAGAAACTTGTCTACCACGCGCAGGATGATCTGCTCGTCCAGCGGCTTGAAGTTGACGATGGCGTCGAGGCGGTTGCGGAACTCGGGCGTGAACAGGCGCTTGATGTCGGCCATCTCGTCGCCGGCCTGCCGCGGGTTGGTGAACCCGATGGTGGCCTTGTTCATGGTTTCGGCACCCGCGTTCGTCGTCATGATGATGATGACGTTGCGGAAGTCGGCCTTGCGTCCGTTGTTGTCCGTCAGCGTGCCATGGTCCATCACCTGCAGCAGCACGTTGAAGATGTCCGGATGTGCCTTCTCGATCTCGTCGAGCAGCAGCACCGCGTGCGGCTTCTTGGTGACGGCCTCGGTCAGCAGGCCGCCCTGGTCGAAGCCCACGTAGCCCGGAGGCGCACCGATCAGGCGCGACACCGCGTGGCGCTCCATGTACTCCGACATGTCGAAGCGGATCAGCTCGATGCCCAGGATGTAGGCGAGCTGCTTGGCCGCCTCGGTCTTGCCGACGCCGGTGGGGCCGCTGAACAGGAAGGAGCCGATCGGCTTGTCGCCCTTGCCCAGGCCGGAGCGGGACATCTTGACGGCGGAGGCAAGCACCTCCAGTGCCTTCTCCTGGCCGAAGACCACGCTCTTGAGGTCGCGCTCGATGGTCTGCAGCTTGCTGCGGTCGTCGTTACTGACGTTCGCCGGGGGAATCCGGGCGATCTTGGCCACGATCTCCTCGACCTCGGCCTTGCCGATGGTCTTCTTGCGCTTGCTGGCCGCCAGGATGCGCTGGGCCGCGCCGGCCTCGTCGATCACGTCGATGGCCTTGTCGGGCAGGTGGCGGTCGTTGATGTACTTGGCCGACAGCTCGGCCGCTGCCTGCAGGGCCGCAACGGCGTACTTGACGCTGTGGTGTTCCTCGAAGCGGCTCTTGAGGCCCTTGAGGATCTCCACCGTCTCGGCCACGCTGGGCTCGACCACGTCGACCTTCTGGAAGCGCCGCGACAGGGCCGCGTCCTTCTCGAAGATGCCGCGGTATTCGGTGAAGGTGGTCGCGCCGATGCACTTGAGCTGGCCGCTGGAAAGCGCCGGCTTGAGCAGGTTGGACGCGTCCAGCGTGCCGCCCGATGCCGCACCCGCGCCGATCAACGTGTGGATCTCGTCGATGAACAGCACGGCGTTGGGCTTTTCCTTCAGCGACTTGAGCACGCCCTTCAGGCGCTGCTCGAAGTCGCCGCGGTACTTGGTGCCTGCCAGCAGTGCACCCATGTCGAGCGAGTACACCTGGGCCTCGGCCAGGATCTCGGGCACGTCCTTCTGAGTGATGCGCCAGGCCAGGCCCTCGGCGATGGCGGTCTTGCCGACGCCGGCCTCGCCGACCAGCAGCGGGTTGTTCTTGCGCCGGCGGCACAGGATCTGGATCACGCGCTCGACTTCGTACTCACGGCCGATCAGCGGATCGATCTTGCCGTCCTTGGCCATCTGGTTCAGGTTCTGCGTGAACTGCTCCAACGGCGAGGCCTTCTCATTCTTCTCGGCCGCGCCCTCTTCGCTCTCTGGCTGGGCGTCGTTGGATTTGGTGGGTTCGGGCGGATCGCTCTTCTTGATGCCGTGGGCGATGAAGTTCACCACGTCCAGGCGCGTCACGCCCTGCTGGTGCAGGTAGTAGACGGCGTGCGAATCCTTCTCGCCAAAGATCGCCACCAGCACATTGGCGCCGGTGACTTCCTTCTTGCCACTGCCGGTGGACTGCACGTGCATGATGGCGCGCTGGATCACGCGCTGGAAACCCAGCGTGGGCTGGGTGTCCACATCGTCCGTGCCCGCCACCTGCGGCGTGTTGTCCTTGATGAAGTTGGTCAACGACTTGCGCAGGTCGTCGATGTTGGCCGAGCAGGCCCGCAGCACTTCAGCGGCGCTGGGGTTGTCCAGCAAGGCAAGCAGCAGGTGTTCGACCGTGATGAACTCGTGGCGTTGCTGGCGCGCCTCCACGAAGGCCATGTGCAGACTGACTTCCAATTCCTGGGCGATCATGAAGATTCCTTTGACACCTTGCTGATAACGTGCGCTCTACTTGGGTGTGGGAAATGGTTTTTCAACCAGTCATTCCACAGGCTCGCTGACGCATTGCAGCGGGTGACCCGCCTGACGAGCCGCCTCCAGGACCTGGTCGACCTTGGTAGCCGCCACGTCTTTCGAATACACGCCACAGACAGCTTTCCCATCCAGATGGATCTTGAGCATGATCTGCGTCGCCGTCTCTTTGTCCTTGCTGAAGAATTCCTGGATGACCACGACCACGAATTCCATCGGGGTGTAGTCGTCGTTGAGCATCAAGACCTGGTACATCTGGGGCGGCTGGGTTTTCTGGGTACGCCGCTCGAGCACGACCGATCCGCCGTCGTCCGGCGCCGAGGGCTTCTGCCCCGGCTGCGCAGGTTTGGAGGGAATTTTGGTGGCCATGCGAACCATTCTATCGGTCGCAAAACGGCCATGCTGACCCAGGAATTCACGACCCGGCAAGCGGGTGTGATGAACGCTCAGACGGTTTCTGGCGCCTGGACGGCGACAACGACGGTCTGGCGCTGGCCGTCGCGTTCACGGGTGCGCAACCACCAGACGGCGCCCTTGCGGATCGGCATCTCGCTGATCTGCGCCTGAAGCAGTTGCGCCACCGCCTGGCCCAGCGTCGGCTGGTGCCCGACGACCACGACGACGCCTTTGCCCTGGGGCCACTGCACCAGGTCCAGCAAGGCCTGGGCCGATGCCTCAGGCGCGATTTCCGGCCTGACCTTGTATTTGCGCCCCAGCGCATCGGCCGTCTGCACTGCGCGGTGGGCCGGGCTGCAGAACACACGCGCGCCGTCCGGCAACTGGCGATCCAGCCAGTTCGCCACCCGACCGGCCTGCTTGAGGCCACGTGGCGTGAGTTCGCGCGACAGGTCGGTGCCGTCGGCACTTTCTTCATGCGCTTCGGCATGGCGCCAGAAGATCAGGTCCATCACAGCCCCCTCGGGTAGGCGAATCGTTGGGCCAGGGCCAGTTGCGCGCTGTGGCGCAGGCCATCGGGGCCGATGCAGTCTTCGGCGCGCGTGTAGCGGCCGTCCGGCCCCAGCGTCCAGGCGTCGCACCCGTCGTGCAGGTAAGGCACCAGACACTCGTCGACCACGCGCTGGCGCAGTCGCGGATCCGTCACGGGCCATGCCAGCTCGATGCGGCGCAGCATGTTGCGGCTCATCCAGTCGGCGCTGGACAGGAACAGTTGCTCATCGTCGCCCTGGCGAAAATAAAACACGCGCGTGTGCTCCAGGAAGCGGCCGACCACCGAGCGAACCCGGATGTTGTCCGACACGCCCGGCAGTTGCGCAGGCAGGATGCAGGCGCCGCGCACGATGAGGTCGATGCGCGCGCCCTGCCGGCCAGCCTTGAGCAAGGCCCGCACGAGCTGCTCGTCGGTCAGCGCGTTGGTCTTGACGATGATGCGCCCGGGCTGGCCGGCGGCCGCCGCCTCGCCTGCCGCCGCGACACGCTCCAGCATGGCTTTCTGCAGATGAAAGGGCGCCACCAGCAGCTTGGCCATGTGGGCCAGCCGGCTCTGGCCGGCGATGTGCACGAAAACCTGCTCCATGTCGGCCGTGAGCTTTCCATCGGCCGTGAAATAGCTGAGGTCGGTATACAGCCGCGCCGTGCGCGGGTTGTAGTTGCCGGTGGACAAGTGGCCGTACCGCCGCAGCTTGCGACCCTCGCGCCGCGTGATCAGCAGCATCTTGGCGTGGGTCTTGAGGCCCACCACGCCGTACACCACCTGCGCGCCGATGCCTTCCAGCATCTCGGCCCAATTGATGTTGGCCTCCTCGTCGAAGCGGGCCTTGAGCTCCACCACGACCATGACTTCCTTGCCGCGACGCACGGCCTCGCGCAAGAGGCCCATGAGCTCGGGGTCGCTGCCGGTGCGGTAGATGGTCTGGCGGATGGCCAGCACCGCCGGGTCGTGCACGGCCTCGCGCAGCAGGGCCAGCACTGCGTCGAAACTCTCGAAGGGCTGGTGCACCAGCACATCGCCCTCGCGCAGCCGCTCGAAAAGGGAGCCGTCGACTGGAAAACCCAGCGGCCAGACCGGCTTGTGCTCGGGAAACATGAGCCGCGGCGTGTTGACGAGATCGACCAGTTGGGTCAGCCGCGCCAGGTTCACGGGCCCATGCACGCGGTACAGCGCCAGTTCTGGCAGCTTGAACTGCTTGAGCAGGAAATCGGCCAGCTGCGCGTCGCAGCTGGCGGACACCTCCAGCCGCACGGCCTGGCCGTAGTGGCGGTACTCCAGGCCCTGGCGCAGCGCGGTGCGCAGGTTGTTGACCTCTTCCTCGTCCACCGCGAGGTCGGAATGACGCGTCACGCGGAATTGCGAGAACTGGCCGACCTGGCGGCCCGGAAACAGCTCGGACAGGTGGGCGCGGATGACGCTGGACAGCAGCACCGCCAGGGTGCGCCCGCCCGAGAGCTTGTCCGGCACGCGGATCACGCGCGGCAACACGCGTGGGACCTTGACGATGGCGATGTCATTCTCGCGGCCGAAGGCGTCCCGGCCGTTCAGCTGCACGATGAAGTTCAGCGACTTGTTGGCCACGAGCGGAAATGGGTGCGCCGGGTCCAGCCCGGTGGGCACCAGCAGCGGCCGCACCTCGCGCTCGAAGTATTCGTGGACCCAGGCGCGCTGTGCGGAGTCGCGCTCGGAGTGCGACAGGATCTGGATCTGCTCGCGCGCCAGCGCCGGGGCCAGCACGTCGTTGAACAGCGCGTACTGGCGTCCGACCAGATGGTGCGCAGCCTCGGACAGTGCGCGGTACGACTCCGGCGTGTAGGCGCTGCCCGCCGCCCGCGCGCTGTGCGCCTCCAGGTGCGCGGCGGCGCGCACCTCGAAGAACTCGTCCAGGTTGGACGAGACGATGCACAGGTAGCGCAGCCGTTCCAGCAGCGGTACGTCCTCGCGGCGTGCCCAGTCGAACACGCGCTCATTGAAGGCCAGGATGCTGTGGTCGCGGTCGAGCAGGACCAGCGGCGCCGCCACGGCAGCGTCTGCTTTGCTCGCTTCTGAAGAAAGGGGCATGGCGCTCAGGCACTCAAGAGGGGCAGCACACGGAGCGCGAGTGTGCTGCCAGTCCGTGACGGTTTGATGTCATTCATGAAACGGTCACGGACCGGCCTCATTCGTAAACGACCGTTGCCTGCCCCTCGTGCGCCTGGGCCCGCAGGCCGGCCAGTGCGGCATCGGTCGGAAAGCAGCGCCTGTCGTCCAGCCGTACGACGTCCTCGGCGACGAAACCGGGAAACTTCATGGAAAGCCGTAGCGGCAGGCCGCGCTGCAGTTCACCGTGCTCGGACATCTCGGTTTTTGCCGGGTAGTCCTGCAGCAGCTGCCCGATGGCGGGCGGCTTGTGGCCGTTCGTGCGGTCAACGCGGATGCGCAGGAACTTGCCGAAGCGGCAACGCGCGCCGGCCAGGTCCCACACCTGCTGCACCGTCATCTGCAAACCGCCGCTGAAGCGGTCAGGCATGAGCTTGCCCATGACCACGACCATCTCGTCGTCCTTGAGCGTGTCCTTGTGCTGGTTGATGAGCGCTTCGTCGGCCCGCGCCTCGATCACGCCCGATTTGTCGTCGAGCTTGAACAGCGCCAGCTTGCCGCGCTGGCCGTTGATCACGCGCAGGTCGGTCACGATGCCGGCGAACAGCTGAGGCTCGCGCGTGTCGATCAAATCGCCCAGGCCACGCTTGACGAACTGTCGCACCTCGCGCGCGACCTCGTCGAACAGGTGGCCCGAAAGGTAAAAGCCGATGGCTGTCTTCTCCTGGACCAGCTGCTCCTTGATGCCCCAAGGCGTCGCCTCGACCAGTTCGGGCTCCTGGGTGCTGGACGCGTGCGAATCCACCATGTCGAACAGGCCGTGCTGGTTGGCGTTGGCCGCGCTCACGTTGGCGAAGGCAAATGCCCGGTCGATGGAGGCCACCAGCGCGGCGCGGTTGCGCTGCAGGTTGTCGAAGGCGCCGGCCTTGATCAGCGCCTCCAGCGTGCGCTTGTTGAGCCGGGTGCGGTCCACCCGCAGGCAGAAGTCGTACAGGCTCTTGAATGCACCGCCCTCCTCGCGCGCCGCGACGATGGCTTCGATCGCCTGCTGTCCCGTGCCCTTGATGGCGCCCAGGCCGTAGCGGATGACCTTGTCGGTGACGGGCTCGAACCGGTGGCGGCCGCGGTTCACGTCGGGAAACTCGAAGGTGATCCCCATCTTGAGCGCGTCCTCGTACAACACCTTGAGCTTGTCGGTGTCGTCCATTTCCACGGTCATGTTGGCGCAGAAGAACTCGGCCGTGTAATGGACCTTGAGCCAGCCCGTGTGGTACGCGAGCAGCGAGTAGGCGGCCGCGTGCGACTTGTTGAAGCCGTAGCCCGCGAACTTCTCCATCAGGTCGAAAACCTCGTCGGCCTTGTCCTGCGAGATGCCGTTCTTGGCCGCGCCCGCGCGGAAGATCTGCCGGTGCTCGGCCATCTCCTCGGCCTTCTTCTTGCCCATGGCCCGGCGCAGCATGTCGGCGCCGCCCAGCGAGTAGCCGCCCAGGATTTGGGCGGTCTGCATCACCTGCTCCTGGTAGACCATGATGCCGTAGGTCTCCGACAGCATCTCGGCCACCATGGGGTGCGGGTACTCGACCTCCTCGCGGCCGTGCTTGCGCGCCACGAAGCTCGGGATCAAGTCCATCGGGCCTGGCCGGTACAAGGCGTTCAGCGCGATCAGGTCTTCCAGCCGCGTGGGCTTGGCGTCGCGCAGCATCCCTTGCATGCCGCGGCTTTCGAACTGGAACACGGCCTCGGTCTTGCCCTCCTGGAACAAACGGTAGGTCGGCTTGTCGTCCAGCGGGATGTTGGCGTAGTCGAAGTTCTCCTGGCCCTTGTGGCGCTTGACGATGAACTCGCGCGCGATCTCCAGGATGGTCAGCGTCGCCAGGCCCAGAAAGTCGAACTTCACGAGGCCGATGGCCTCGACATCGTCCTTGTCGTACTGGCTCACGGCCGAGTCGCTGCCGGGCTGCTGGTACAGCGGGCAGAAGTCCGTCAGCTTGCCCGGCGCGATCAGCACGCCGCCGGCGTGCATGCCGATGTTGCGGGTCATGCCCTCGAGCGCCTGCGCCATCTCGATGAGGTTCTTCACGTCCTCCTCGTTGCGCACGCGTTCGTACAGCTGCGGCTCCAGTTCCAGCGCGTAGTTGTTCTTGTCGCCCTCCTTCTTGGGCTCGGGCGGATAGGCCAGCGTGTACGACATGCCCGGCTTGGCCG
>CAJYRH010000487.1 GCA_913776795.1 uncultured Pseudorhodoferax sp.
TGAAGGATTCCAGGTAGATCGCGTTCTGGTTCAGATTGACGCCACGCCAGAAGCCGGGTGGCACATGCGGATTGCGCATCGCGTGGTCGACCAGCAGGTGCGGCACGCTGTAGCCGATCGAGGCCTCCGGCCCCGGCGCGTTGAGGCCCTGGAACACCACGGGGTCGCGCCCGTCCTTGATGTTCTGCGGAAAGATGCCGGCCACGATGGACTGGCCGGAGATGCGCATGTGCAGCGCCTGCAGTTCGCCCTTGGCGTCCAGGCCCGCGACGAGGCGGCATTGGGTCACCGGGTGGTACAGGCCGTGCTGCATGTCCTCCTCGCGCGACCAGATCAGCTTGACCGGCACGCCGGGCATCTGCCTGGCGATGGCCACCGACTGGCGCACCCAGTCGTGCACCGCGCCACGCCGGCCGAAGCCGCCACCCAGGTGGATCTTGTAGACCTCGCACTGCGCGGGCGGCAGGCCGGCGGCCTCGGCCGCGGCAGCCAGCGCGGCCTCGCCGTTCTGCGTGGGCGTCCAGACTTCGCAGCGCTCGGGCGTCCAGCGCGCCGTCGCGTTCATGGTCTCCATGGTCGCGTGGTTCTGGTGCGGATAGCTGTAGGTGGCCTCGATGCGGCGCGCGGCGCCGGCCAATGCGGCCCTGGCGTCGCCATTGCTGTTGCCCACGACCGCTTGCTCGGCCGCGAGGCCGGCCTTCAGCACCTCGGCGAAGCCGGCGCTGGAGGCCTGGGCGTGCTGGCCGAAGTCCCATTCGACGGGCAGGGCGTCGAGTGCGGTCTTGGCGCGCCACCAGGTGTCGGCCACGACGGCGACGGCGTTGTCGCCCACGCGCACGACTTTCTTCACGCCGCGCCGCTTTTCCACGGCCGCCGCATCGAAGGACTTGAGCGTGCCGCCGAACACCGGGCAGGCCTTGATCGCAGCATTGAGCATGCCGGGCATCTGGAGGTCCATGCCGTAGACCTGCTTGCCCGTGACCTTCTCCACCGTGTCCAGCCGCGCCAGCCGCTTGCCGATCAGTTGCCAGTCCTTGGGGTCCTTGAGCGGCACGTCCGCCGGCGGCTTGAGCTTGCCGGCGGCCGCGGCCACCTTGCCGTAGGTGGTGGTGCGGCCCGTGGGCTGGTGCGTGATCACGCTCCTGGCCGCGCGGCATTCGGCAGCCGGCACCTTCCAGCCATCGGCCGCTGCCTGCACCAGCATCACGCGCGCCGTGGCCCCGCCTTTGCGCACGTAGTCGTGCGACTCGCGGATGCCGCGGCTGCCGCCCGTGGAGAAGTTGCCCCAGGCGCGCTGGCGCGAGAGGTTCTGGCCGGGCGTGGGGTATTCGGTTGTGACCTTGGCCCAGTCGCAGTCGAGCTCGTCGGCCACCAGTTGCGCCAGGCCGGTCAGCGTGCCCTGGCCCATCTCGGAGCGCGCGATGCGCACGACCACAGTGTCGTCGGGCTTCACGACCACCCAGGCGTTGACCTCGTCGGGCAGCGGTGTCTGCGCCAGGCCCTTGCGCGGGATGTGGAAGCCGACGATCAGCGCGCCGGCTGTGGCTGCGGTGCCGCCGATGAAGCGGCGGCGGGTAGGGGACGGGGTGACGTTGGCGAGGCTCATGTCACGCTCCCGTCCACATGCAGGATCGACAGCCCGGCCGACTTGGTGCTGCCCTGGGCGACGGACTTGATCGCCGCGCGGACCCGGTTGTACGTGCCGCAGCGGCAGATGTTGGTGATGGCCTCGTCGATGTCCTGATCGCTGGGGTTGGGCTTGGCCTTGAGCAAGGCGCTCGCGGCCATCACCATGCCGCACTGGCAGAAGCCGCACTGCGGCACATCCAGTGCCACCCAGGCCTTTTGCACGGGGTGCGAACCATCGGGCGACAGGCCCTCGATGGTCACGATTTTCTCGGTCGCCTCGATTGTGGAGACGGGCCGCACGCAGCTGCGCGTGGGCACGCCGTCCAGGTGCACGGTGCAGGCGCCGCAGGCCGCGATGCCGCAGCCGTACTTGGTGCCGGTCAGGCCGAGCTGCTCGCGCAGTACCCACAGCAAAGGCGTGTCGTCCTCGACATCGACCTCGCGTTGCACACCGTTCACATTCAATCGCCGCATCTGGGGTCTCCTGGCTGTTGCTGTTGGCTGGGAACTGGGAATAGACGAAGCAGCCCGGACGAAGTTCCGTGGAAGCGGCCGGGCAGCGCAGCGGGCGGACCTCAGTTCGGGTCGGAGGCGCGCCGGCGCCTTTCCTGGCGGTGCTCGGCCACGAGCTCGACCGAGCCGTCGGCGTTCTGTCGCTCCAGCCGCACGTTGAAACCCCACAGCGTTCCCAGGTGCGACAGCATCGTGTTGGCCGAATCGCCAAGCGGGCGGCGTTGGTGCGCGAAATGGCGCAGCGTCAGCGAGCGGTCGCCGCGCAGGTCCACGTTCCAGACCTGGATGTTGGGCTCGCGGCTGCCCAGGTCGTATTGCTCGGACAGCTGGCGGCGCAACGCGCGGTAGCCGGTCTCGTCGTGGATGGCCTGGATTTCCAGCTTGCTGCGGCTGTCGTCGTCGAGCACCGAAAAGAAGCGGAAGTCGCGCATGACCTTGGGCGAGAGAAACTGCGCCACAAAACTCTCGTCCTTGAAGTTCTGCATGGCGAAGTCGAAGGTCTTGCGCCAGTCAGAGCCCGCGATGTCCGGGAACCAGGCGCGATCCTCCTCGGTCGGCTCCTCGCAGATGCGGCGGATGTCGCGCCACATCGCAAAGCCCAGCGCGTAGACGTTGATGCCCGAGAAGTGCTGGCTGTTGTAGGGCGGCTGGTAGACCACGTTGGTGTGGGACTGCAGGAACTCCATCATGAAGCCGTCCGACAGCTGGCCCTGGTCGTACAGCGTGTTCAGGATGGTGTAGTGCCAGTAGGTGGCCCAGCCTTCGTTCATGACCTGGGTCTGGCGCTGCGGGTAGAAATACTGGCCGATCTTGCGCACGATGCGCACCACCTCGCGCTGCCACGGCTCCAGCAGCGGCGCGTGCTTCTCGATGAAGTACAGCAGGTTCTCTTCCGGCTCCTTGGGAAAACGCTCCTCCCTGGCCTGCTGCTCGGCCTCGTGGCGCGGCGGCAGCGTGCGCCACAGGTCGTTCACCTGCGCCTGCAGGTACTCCTCGCGCTCCTTCTGGCGCAGCGTTTCCTTCTCGAGCGACAGCCGCGGCGAGCGCTTGTAGCGGTCCACGCCCACGTTGGTCAGCGCATGGCAGGCATCGACGAGCCGCTCCACCGCCTCCACGCCATGGCGCTCTTCGCACTGCGCGATGTAGTTCTTGGCGAAGACCAGGTAGTCGACGATGGCGTCGGCGCTGGTCCATTGCCTGAACAGGTGGTTGCCCTTGAAGAAAGAGTTGTGGCCGTAGGCCGCATGGGCGATCACCAGTGCCTGCATGGGCAGCGTGTTCTCGTCCATCAGGTAGGCGATGCACGGGTTGGAGTTGATGACGATCTCGTACGCCAACCCCATCTGCCCACGCTTGTAGCGGTTCTCGGTGGCCAGGAAATGCTTGCCGAACGACCAGTGGTGGTAGTAGACCGGCATGCCGATGGAGGCGTAGGCGTCCATCATCTGCTCGGCGCTGATGACCTCGATCTGGTGCGGGTAGGTGTCGAGCCCGTAGTCGCGCGCCACGCGCGCGATGGCTTCGTCGTACGCCTCGATGGCTTCGAAGGTCCACTCCGAGCCGCCGGGAAGGGGTTTGAACTGGGCCTTGGTCAGCATGGCTCTCCCTGGTTGCGGCCGGACAGGGCTCAGGCCCGGCGCTTGAACAGTTCACGGAAAACGGGATAGATGTCGGCCAGGTTGGCGATGCGCTGCATCGCAAAGCGGCCGGCATGGGCCTCCTGGAGCTTGAGGTACTCCTCCCACAGGTTCTGCGGCGGCCCATCGGTGATCTCGATGTAGGCAAAGTACTGCGTCAGGCCGAGGATCTGGTTGCCGAGGATCTCGCGGCAGCGTGGCGAGTCGTCGTGCCAGTTGTCGCCGTCGGACGCCTGGGCGCCATAGATGTTCCACAGGCTGCCGGGGTAACGCGCCGCGATGATCTCGTGCATGAGCGTGAGCGCGCTGGACACCACGGTGCCACCCGATTCGCGCGAGGTGAAGAAATCGTCCTCGCTGACCTC
This sequence comes from uncultured Pseudorhodoferax sp., assembly GCA_913776795.1. The sequence continues at coordinate 4,145 of CAJYRH010000487.1, forward strand.
GCTGGCCACCGTGTGGTGGCGGATGAAAACGACCTCGATGTGCTCGTAGTTCCGGTTGAGGAACAGGTACAGCAGCATGAAGAAGCGCTTGGCCACGTTCTTGCGGCCCTCGTCCATGGAGCCGGAGACGTCGAGCAAGCAGAACATCACGGCCTGCGTGGACGGCTTGGGCGTCTTCACGCGGTTGTTGAAGCGCAGGTCGAAGGTGTCCACGAAGGGGATCTGGTCGATCTTGGCGCGCAGCTTGGTGATCTCCTTGCGCACGCGCTCGACCTCTGGGTCGTCCTCGGGCAATGTTTCGCGCAGTTCGGCAAGCTCCTTTTCGAGCGCGCGCAGCTGCGTGAGGTAGGGCCCGCCGATCGCCACGCGGCGCCCGGCCGCGCCGCGCATGGTGCGCGTGAGGTTCACGTTGGTCGGCACGCCGGTCTGCACGAAGCCCGCCCGCGTGCGCTTGAACTGCTCGATCTGGGCCAGCTGCTGCTTGACGAGGTTGGGCAGCGCCATCTCGTCGAAGAAGATGTCCAGGAACTCGTCCTTGGTCAGCGTGAAGACGAATTCGTCGAGGCTCTCGCCCTCGTTGCTGGCCTGGCCCTTGCCGCCGCCCCCGCCGCCACCGCCCTTGGGCCGGTCGACCTGGTCGCCCGCGTTGAAACGGTCGTTGCCCGGCCGCACTGCGTCCCAGACACCACCGCGCCCGTGCTCGAACTGCGGCTCGTCGATGTCCTTGCCGGGGATGCCGATCTTCTCGCCCTCGTCCAGGTCCTTGAGGCCGCGCTTGTTGATCGCGTCGGACACGGCCTTGCGGATCTGGCCCTTGAAGCGCCGGATGAAGCGGCTGCGGTTGACCGAACTCTTGTTCTTGCTGTCGTTACGCCGGTCGACGATGCGCACGGTCATCTAAGGCCTTTCTCACGAGGACTTGCGTACGCGCAGATACCACTCGCAGAGCAGGCGCACCTGCTTTTCGGTGTAGCCCTTGGTGATCATGCGGTTCACGAAGTCCGCATGCTTCTTCTGCTCCTCGCCGCTGGCCTTGGCGTTGAACGAGATCACGGGCAGCAGCTCCTCGGTGTTCGAGAACATCTTCTTCTCGATCACGGCGCGCAGCTTCTCGTACGAGGTCCAGGCCGGGTTCTTGCCGTCCTGGCGTGCGCGGGCGCGCAGCACGAAGTTGACGACCTCGTTGCGGAAGTCCTTGGGGTTGGAGATGCCGGCCGGCTTCTCGATCTTCTCGAGCTCGTCATTCAGCGCGCCGCGGTCCAGGATCTCGCCCGTGTTGGGGTCGCGGTACTCCTGGTCCTGGATCCAGAAGTCGGCGTAGACCACGTAGCGGTCGAAGATGTTCTGGCCGTACTCGGAGTAGCTCTCCAGGTACGAGGTCTGGATCTCCTTGCCGATGAATTCCGCGTAGCGCGGCGACAGGAATTCCTTGATGTAGCGCAGGTACTTCTCGCCGACCTCGGGCTGGAACTGCTCCTGCTCGATCTGCTGCTCCAACACGTACATCAGGTGCACGGGATTGGCCGCCACCTCGCGGTGGTCGAAGTTGAACACGCGCGACAGGATCTTGAATGCGAAGCGCGTGGACAGGCCCGTCATGCCCTCGTCGACGCCAGCGAAGTCGCGGTACTCCTGGAAGCTCTTGGCGCGCGGGTCGGTGTCCTTGAGGTTCTCACCGTCGTAGACGCGCATCTTGGAGAAGATGCTCGAGTTCTCGGGCTCCTTCAGGCGCGACAGCACCGAGAACTGCGCCAGCATGCGCAGCGTGTCGGGCGCGCAGGGCGCGTTGCCCAGCGAGGAGTTGACGACCAGCTTCTCGTAGATCTTGATCTCGTCGGCCACGCGCAGGCAGTAGGGCACCTTGACGATGTAGATCCGGTCGAGGAAGGCCTCGTTGTTGCGGTTGTTGCGAAAGGCCTGCCATTCGGCCTCGTTCGAGTGCGCCAGGATCAGGCCGTCGAACGGGATGGCGCCGAAGCCTTCCGTGCCCTTGTAGTTGCCTTCCTGCGTGGCCGTCAGCAGCGGGTGCAGCACCTTGATCGGCGCCTTGAACATTTCCACGAACTCCAGCACGCCCCGGTTGGACAGGCACAGGCCGCCCGAGTAGGAGTAGGCGTCCGGGTCGTCCTGCGAGTAGGTCTCGAGCTTGCGGATGTCGATCTTGCCGACCAGCGAGGAGATGTCCTGGTTGTTCTCGTCGCCGGGCTCGGTCTTGGACACGGCGATCTGCTTGAGCACCGAGGGCCGGATCTTGACCACGCGGAACTTGGTGATGTCGCCGCCGAACTCCTGCAGCCGCTTGACGGCCCATGGGCTCATGATGGTCGAGAGGTAGCGGCGCGGAATGCCGTAGTCCCCCTCCAGGATGCCGGCGTCCTCGTTCGCATCGAACAGGCCCAGCGGCGACTCGTGCACGGGCGAGCCCTTGATTGCGTAGAACGGCACCTTCTCGATCAGGTACTTGAGCCGCTCGGCGAGGGACGACTTGCCGCCGCCCACCGGGCCCAGCAGGTACAGCACCTGCTTCTTCTCTTCCAGGCCCTGGGCCGCGTGGCGAAAGTACGAGACGATGCTCTCGATCACCTCCTCCATGCCGTACAGGTCGCGGAATGCCGGGTACACGCGGATCATCTTGTTGGCGAAGATGCGCGACAGGCGCGGATCGGTGCGCGTGTCCACCAGTTCCAATTCGCCGATCGCCAGCAGCATGCGCTCGGCGACACTGGCGTAGGCGCTCGGGTCGCGCTTGCACAGTTCCAGGTACTCCTGGACCGACATTTCCTCTTCCTGGGCGGCTTCGAATCGGTCCTGGTAACGGGCAAAGATCGACATCGTTTCTCCTGTGAATTGGGATCAGCTGTCAACGCTTTGGGTGGCGTTCGGCAAGAAGGTTCGAACCATCATAGTCCTTCCCCGCCAGAGGCAAGAAAACAAATAAAGGCGGTGTTGCGGGACTTCCAAAACCCTTCTCGGCAGGGATGCGTGCCGACCTGCACAATGGTTTCCCCCCGGCCGCGCCGTGGGGTGCGGCTTCAGGTCTTCAGCACCTCCAAAAGCCGTTCGAGACCACCGCTTTCGATGGACACCATGGCCTGCTCGCGCACCTTGGGCTTGGCGTGGTAAGCCACCGACAGGCCGGCCTCGCCCATCATGGGCAAATCGTTGGCGCCGTCGCCGACCGCGATGCACTGGTGCGGCGCGATGCCCATCAGCGAGGCCACCTCCAGCAGCGTGCGCCGTTTCTCCGCGCCGTCGCAGATGTCGCCCCAGGCCTGCGCAACGACCTGGCCGGTCAGCACGCCATCGGCCTCGGCCAGCAGGTTGGAGCGCGCGAAGTCGATGCCCAGGCGGTCGCGCACCCGGTTGGCGAAGAACGTGAAACCGCCCGAGACGAGGAGCACCTTGAGCCCGGCCGCCCTGCAGGCGGCTACGAGTTCGTGGGCACCGGGGTTCAGGCGCAGGCGTTCGTCATAGACCTGCTGCAGCGCGGACACGGGCACGCCTTGCAGCAGGGCCACGCGGCGCTTGAGGCTTTCCTTGAAGTCCTTGATCTCGCCGCGCATCGTGGCCTCGGTGATGGCCGCGACCTCGGCCTTCTTGCCGACCGCGTCGGCGATCTCGTCGATGCACTCGATGTTGATCAGCGTCGAATCCATGTCGAACGCGATGAGCTTGAAATCGGCCAGCGCGAGCGGCGGCGTGAAGCCGCGGAGCACGAGGCCGGGCGCGAAGGTGAAGGCATTCATGACAAGGTGAGGTTGGTGTGGCTTCAGGCCGCTTGCGCGACGGGCTTGCCCAGGTGGCGCAGCACGTCGCGCACCATCTGGGCGCGGTCCTTGGGTTCGGGCAGTTCGCGCTCGATGCGCAGCTTCTCGTTGCCCACGAGCTTGATGTGCCTGTTCTTCTGGATCAGCTCGATGATGCGCATGGGCTCGATCGGCGCATCCGGCTTGAACGTGACGTGGATCACGCCGGGTGCCGCATCGACCTTGATGACGCCATAGGGCCGCGCGAGCACACGCAGCCGGTGCACGTCGATCAGCGTCTGCGCCTGCGTCGGCAGCTTGCCGAAGCGGTCGACGATCTCCTCCAACAGGATGTCGACCTGGTCGGCGGTCTTGGCCGTGGCCAGCTTCTTGTAGAAGGACAGGCGCAAATGCACGTCGCCGCAGTAGTCGTCGGGCAGCAGGGCCGGGGCGTGCAGGTTGATCTCGGTCGTGACCGACAGCGGCGCCAGCAGGTCGGGCTCCTTGCCTTCCTTCAGGCTGCGCACTGCCTCGGACAGCATCTCGTTGTAGAGCTGGAAGCCCACCTCCAGCATGTTGCCGCTCTGGTTCTCGCCCAGCACCTCGCCGGCGCCGCGGATCTCCAGGTCGTGCATGGCGAGGTAGAAGCCGCTGCCGAGTTCCTCCATCTGCTGGATGGCTTCGAGCCGCTGCGCGGCCTGCTTGGTCAGACCGTCGATGTCCGGCACCATGAGGTAGGCATAGGCCTGGTGGTGGCTGCGGCCCACGCGGCCGCGCAGCTGGTGCAGCTGGGCCAGGCCGAACTTGTCGGCGCGGCTCATGACGATGGTGTTGGCCGTGGGCACGTCGATGCCGGTCTCGATGATGGTCGAGCACAGCAACACGTTGCTGCGCTGGGCCGTGATGCGCGACTTCACGGCC
>CAJYRH010000488.1 GCA_913776795.1 uncultured Pseudorhodoferax sp.
GGCCGAGGCCATCCGCCGGCTGTGCGAGAGCGAGGGCCTGGCCTCCATCGTGGTCGAGCAGCACCCGGTGCTGGCGCTGGAGATGACGCACCAGGCCATCGTGCTGGAACGCGGCACCGTGGTGCACGCGGGTTCCAGCGCCGCGCTGGCAGCAGACCATGCGCTGCTCGACAAGTTCCTCGGTGTCGGCATCGAGGAATGAGTTCGGAGCTTCCCCCCAAGGCGGCTGCGCCGCTCTCCCTTTTGCTGCGCGAAAGGGGGCACCGCCAGCGGCCTGGCAGATCCGGTTCCGCGGCGGTCGCTCGCATGGCCTGCTCCGCGGCCATCGGTTCGGTGGGCCGGGCCAAGTCGCTTTGCATTGCAACCCCCTATTGACGCTCAATTTTCCAAGGAGTCTTTCATGTTCCACCGTCGCCACCTGCTCGCCGCCGGCGCCCTCGGCCTGGCCCTGCCGCGCGCCTTCGCACAGGACCCCATCCGTGTCGGCCTCGTCGCCGAGATGTCCGGCCCGTTCGCCGAGTTCGGCCGCCAGATGCAGGCCGGCATCGCCGTGTACCAGAAGCAGTTCGGCGACAGCGTCGCCGGCCGCAAGGTGGAGGTCATCGTCAAGGACGTGGCCGGCCCCAACCCGGAACTGGCCAAGCGGCTTGCGCAGGAGCTGATCGTGCGCGACAAGGTCAGCGTGCTGGCCGGCTTCGGCTTCACGCCGAACGCGCTGTCGGTCGCGCCCATCGCCACGCAGGCCAAGGTGCCCATGGTGGTCATGAATGCGGCCGCGGCCAGGCTGACCGAGAAGTCGCCCTTCATGGTGCGCACCTCGTTCGATTATCCGAACACCGTGCCGCCCATCGCCCAGTGGGCCGCGCAGAAGGGCTCGAAGAAGGCCTACGTCATCGTGGCCGACTACGCGCCCGGCCACGACGCCGAGGCCGCCTTCCTGGCTGCCTACAAGGCCACGGGCGGCGAGATCGTGGGCAACGTGCGCACGCCGCTGGTCACGCTGGACTTCTCGCCCTACATGCAGCGCGTGAAGGATGCGAAGCCCGACCTGCTGTTCGCGTTCGTCAACGGCGGCGACGTGGCACCGGCCTTCATCCGCGAGTACCGCGAGAAGGGCCTGGAGCAGGCCGGCATCCAGCTCGTGGGCACGGGCGACATCGTGGACGAGGCCATCATCGAAACCATCGGCGAGCGCGCGCTGGGCCTGACCACGGTCTATCCGTACTCCATGCACCACAGGTCGGAGCTCAACGCGCGCTTCGTGCGCGACTTCAAGGCCCAGCGCGATGCGAAAGCCCGCCCCACCATCATGGCCGTGGCCGCCTACGACGGCATGGCGGCCATCTATGCCGCAATCCAGAAGACCGGCGGCAAGGGCGACGGCGCCGCGCTGCTGCAGGCCATGCAGGGCCTGCAGCTGGACAGCCCGCGCGGGCGCATCGCCATCGACGCGAAGACGCGCGACATCGTGCAGGACCAGTACATCCGCCGCGTCGAGAAGGTCGGCGAGGTGCTGGCCAACGTCGAGACCGAGACCTACCCCGCGGCCAAGCCATGAGCGCCGCGCCGGGCCGCCCCGCGCAAGCCTGCCCCGCAGGCGAGGCCGAACGCACCCCAGCCATCGCCGCCCGGCCGCCCGAAGGCACGCACGGCGTGGCCGCAAGCGAGGCGGCACCGGCGAGCGCTGCGCTGCGGCTCGACATCGGGGCACTGACCGCCGCCTACGCGCGCGGCGTGCACGACCCCGTGGCCGTGCTCCACGCCTTGCTGGCCGAGATGGCCGCCGACGCGCCTGGCCTCAACGCCTTCTGCCACCTGGACGGCGAGGGTGCACTGGCCCAGGCGCGGGCCTCGGCCGCACGCTGGCGGGCTGGCCGTGCGCTGGGCCCGCTGGACGGCGTGCCGGTTTCCATCAAGGACCTGCTGCCCGTGGCCGGCTGGCCCACGCGGCGCGGCTCGCAGGCCACGGCCGGCGACCCACCTGCCGCGCAGGACGCACCGCTCGTGGCGCACCTGCGCGCCGCCGGCGCCGTGCTGTTCGGCAAGACCACGACCACCGAGTTCGGCTGGACCACCGCCAGCAGCAATCCGCACGCCGGCACCACGCGCAACCCGCGCGATCCGGCGCGCAGCGCGGGCGGCTCCAGCAGCGGCGCGGCCGCGCACATCGGCGCCGGCTGGGGGCAGCTGGCCGTGGGCAGCGACGCGGGCGGCTCGGTGCGCCTGCCGGCCGCGTACTGCGGCGTGGTGGGCTTCAAGCCGACCTTCGGCGCGATCCCGGCCGCGCCGCAGAGCGCCTTCGCCGAGTTCGCGCACTTCGGCCCGCTCACGCGCAGCGTGGCCGACTGCGCGCGCGCCATGGCCGTGCTGGGCCAGCCCGATCCACGCGATGCGGCCTCGCTCTACCCGCGCACCCCCGTGCAGCGGCCAGCGCAGCTGCGCATCGGCTGGAGCCTGGAACTGGGCGCCGCCTCGGCGCTGCAGCCCGCCATTGCGCAGGCGATGCAGGCGCTGCTGGAGCGCCTGGCCGCCGCCGGCCACCAATTGGTGGCGCTGCCGCCGCTGGGCCTGGACGCTGCGGACGCCATGTGGGCGGTCTGGCAGTCGCGCGTGCACGAGTCCTTCGTCGATTGGAGCGATACGCAACGCGCGCAACTGGACCCTGCGCTGCAGACGCTGTGGGCCGAGGGCGCCGACCTGACGCCCGCGCGCCTGGCCCGCGCCCGCGCCCAGCTGCGCGGGCTGGCCGGCGCGCTGGCGCAGCAGTTCGCCGGCATCGACGTGTTGCTGACGCCGACCACGCCGACCGTGGCGCCGCTGCTGCCGGACGTGCCTGAGGCGCAGCCGCGCAACTGGTTCGCCGGCAACGGCTACCTCTACCCGTTCAACCTCACGCAGCAGCCGGCCCTGAGCCTGCCGCTGGGCCGCGATGCGCAGGGCCTGCCGTTCGGGCTGCAGGTGGTGGGGCGGCGCTATGCGGATGAGCTGGTGCTGCACGTGGGGCGGCTGGTGGAGGGAATGCTGGCGGCGGGGTAGCGAGACCCTGGCGATCCGGCAAGTCGCCGTCCAAGGTGCAGGACAATTCCAGCAATGGACCAAGCCACCCACAACAAGATCGTTTCCTTCATTTGGGGCATTGCCGACGACGTCCTGCGCGACCTGTTCAGGCGCGGCAAGTACCCCGATGTCATCCTGCCGATGTGCGTCATCCGGCGCATGGACGCGGTGCTCGAGCCCACCAAGAAGCACGTGCTCGAGGCCAAGAAGATGCTCGACGACGCGCAGATCACCGAGCAGCGCGCGGCCCTGTGCGATACCTCTGGCCAAGCCTTCTACAACACCTCGAAGTTCACGCTGCGCGGCCTCACGTCCCGCGGCAGCCATCAGCAGTTGCTGGCCGACTTCGAGGACTACCTGAACGGCTTTTCGCCGATCAGCCGCGAAGTGCTGCCCTACACGCCCGACGCCTGGATCAACATCGCCGCGACCAAGGTCGGCCACGAGGTGAGCTTCACGCGGCACTTCTACAAACCCAAGCCCCTGCGCACGCTGGCCGAGATCAGCGCCGACATCCTGGCCATCGAGATGGAGGCCGAGGGGCTACTGGATGGGCTGCTGGTGCAGGGAGCGCAGGTATGACGAAGACAAACGGCGGCAAGAAGATGGTTGCGACAGCGTCGCAACAATTGAGCGAGGGGCCGGTAGCTGGCGATCCGGTGCAGGCCGCTTTCGCCGAAGTGGTGGACCTGATCGAACAAGCGCGTCGGCGGGCTTCACAGGCTGTCGATACCGAACTGGTCGGGCTGTATTGGCAGATCGGCGAATACATCAGCGCCAAGCTGGCTGCTGCCGAGTGGGGCGAAGGGGTGGTGGATAACCTGGCCCAGCACCTGGCGCGCACCCTACCCGGGCGGCGCGGCTTCACGCGCCGCAACCTGTTCAGGATGCGGCAGTTCTACGAGACCTACCGGGGCGACGAGAAAGTGACACCACTGCTGACACAACTGCCCTGGACGCACAACCTCATCATCCTGACCCAGGCCAAACGGCCTGAGGAGCGGGAGTTCTATCTGCGCATGGCCGCGCAGCAACGGCTGGGGTAGCCGCGAGCTGGAGCGCCAGTTCCAGGTGGCGGCGTTTGAGCAAGCGGTGCTGGCGCCTGCAAAAGTGTCAGCAGCGCTGACACAAATCCACGGCAACATGGCGGCCGGTGCGTTCAAGGACGCCTATGCCGTCGAGTTCCTGAGTCTTCCCACCGACCACACCGAGGCCGATCTGCACCGTGGCCTGCTGGCCGAGCTGCGCCACTTCCTGATCGAACTGGGCCGCGACTTCTGCTTCGTCGGTTCCGAGTTCCCAGTGCAGGTGGGCGGGCGCGACTTCGCGCTGGACCTGCTGTTCTTCCACCGCGGCCTGAACTGCCTGGTGGCCATCGAGCTGAAGGTGGACCGCTTCGAGCCCGAGCACCTGGGCAAGCTGAACTTCTACCTGGAAGCGCTGGACCGCGACGTGAAAAAGCCGCACGAGAACCCGGCCATCGGCCTGCTGCTGTGCGCCAGCAAGGACAGCGAGGTGGTGGAGTACGCGCTCAGCCGCACGCTCTCACCCGCGCTGGTGGCGCAGTACCAGACGCAGTTGCCGGACAAGCAGATGCTGGCGGCGAAGCTGCATGAGTTTTATGCGTTGAGTGTGCCGGAGGAGGTCAGCACAGAGCCCAAGACGCGCAAGAAGAGGGGGGCCGCGACGTGATCGATGGACTGGCTCCCTACGCCAAATACAAGAAAGTGGATCTGCCTGGGTGCGGATATGTACCTGAACCGACCCGGCTTTGAACTGACTCCCAGAAGTTGGACGAACTTCAAGGGGTTTCATGAAGAAGTACGGAACGGAGTTCAAGCTGGAAGTGGTCGAGAGCTTCTTGGCAGGCGAAGGCGGCGCGAAGCTCTTGGCTCGGCGGTGGTCGATTCCCGAGGAGAAGGTCCGCTTGTGGGTGAGCCACTACCGTCTGCACGGCATCGACGGCTTGCGCCTCAAGCGCAGCGCGTACAGTGCGCAGTTCAAGCTGCAGGTGCTGGCTCATCAGGATCGCGAACAGCTTTCCAGCCGTCAGGTCGCGGCGCGCTATGACATCCGCAATCCCAACCAGGTCGTGGTCTGGCGACGCAATCTCGATCAATGCCGCCTGCAGACGCGCGCGAGCCGGAAAGAAGAGCAGCACGAGATGAAGCCAGAACGACGCTCTGCAAGGTGTTGCAGGTTGCCCCGTCCGGCCTATCGGCGCCATGCCGCGCTGCTGCGCGAACCCAGCAGACGCTGCGCCCGTGCCAAACGCGACGAGCTGCTGATGTCGCAGATTCAACGCGTCTGGCAAGCCAACATGCAGGTCTACGGTGCCGACAAAGTGTGGCGGCAACTGGCGCGCGAAGGCGTTGTCGTGGCCCGCTGCACGGTCGAGCGGCTGATGCGCAGCATGGGGCTGCGCGGCGTGATGCGCGGCAAGGTCGTGCGCACCACCATCGGCGATGCCAATCGCCTGAAGTTCCTGGCCCGGCTGTCGGCCGAAGTGGGCAAGCGCGGAGTGGTGGATGTGCTGCGCAAGGGCGTGTCGCACGGCCCGGTGCACATCACGCTGTTCTACGGCACGCCCTCGCCCAGCAACGCTAAGGCGGTGGCGCTGCATGGGCAGAACCGCTTCAGCCTCAGGCGCGGGCCATGGTGGTT
>CAJYRH010000489.1 GCA_913776795.1 uncultured Pseudorhodoferax sp.
GGTGGTGCCGGCCGCGCTGCCGCCCAACAACGTGGCCGAGTTCCAGCGCTATGCCAGGGCCAACCCCGACAAGGTGAACTATGCATCGGTCGGCGTGGGCGGCTCGCTGCACCTGGCCGGTGAACTGTTCGCGCAGAAGGCCGGCGTGGCCATGACCCACGTGGCCTACAAGGGCAGCGTGCCGGCCGTGACCGACCTGATCGGCGGCCAGGTGCAGCTGATGTTCGATGCGCCGGCCACCAGCCTGCCCCAGGTCAAGGCCGGCAAGCTCAAGGCGCTGGCGGTGACCACGCGCGAGCGCATGCCGCTGCTGCCCGAGGTGCCCACCATTGCCGAGACGCTGCCCGGCTTCGATGCCGCGCTGTGGTTCGGCGTGATCGTGCGCGAGGGCACGCCGGCCGCTGCGGCCACGCGGCTCAAGGCCGCGGTGGACCAGGCCCTGCTCGACCCGGCGCTGCGCCATGCCATGGAAGCCCAGGGCAACATCGTGCGCAGGCCGCAGCCGCAGGAGGAGATCAACGCCTTTCTGGCGCGCGAAGAGGCGCAGTGGGCGGCACTGATCAAGGCCGGCAACATCACGCTGGACTGAAGCGCTGCCTGTTTCGCAGGCATCGTGTCGCAGGCCGCGCCAGGCTTGGGTTGGCGGCAGATCCCCTGCCCTTGTCCACAGCCTTGCCCACGGCAAACCGGGACAAGGTGCTGGCGCCCCAGAAACGAAAAAACCGCCCGGAGGCGGCTGGTCTGGACGCAAGGGCGCAAGCGCCCTGGCGATCAGTAGTTGCTGCGGCCGCCGCCGTAGCCGCCACCACCGCCGTAACCGCCCCGGCCACCACCGCCGCCGCCGAAGCCGCGGCCGCCGCCTTCTTCACGCGGACGGGCTTCGTTGACCGTCAGCGCACGGCCGTCGGCCATGGCGCCGTTCAGCGCCGTGATGGCGGCCTGGGCCTCAGTGGCCGAGCCCATCTCCACGAAGCCGAAGCCCTTGGAGCGGCCGCTGTCGCGGTCCTGCATGACCTGCGCGGACTTGACGTCGCCATAGGCGGAGAAGTTCTCGCGCAGGGCGTCGGAGGTGATGCTGTAGGCGAGGTTGCCAACGTAGATGCGTGTGCTCATGGTGTGTTTTCCTTGGTAAAGACGGGGGAGGCTTAGCGCCGGTACTGCGGGCGTGCCGGAGCGCCGCCAGCGCGGGGTTCGAGGTGCCGGAAGGTGATACGGCCCTTGTTCAGGTCGTAGGGAGAAAGCTCCAGCGAGACGTTGTCGCCCGCCAGGATGCGGATGCGGTGCTTGCGCATCTTGCCGCCGGTGTATGCCACGAGGGTGTGGCCGTTCTCCAGCGTCACGCGAAAGCGCGAGTCCGGCAGGACTTCGTCGACCTTGCCGCGCATCTCGATCAGTTCTTCCTTGCTCATTCGGCTCCTTGGTTGCAAAGGGGAAGGACACCCGACGCCGGCAAACGCGGGCGGATGTAGTCGATGCCCTGGGCCAGCGCGTGGCTGCGCGCCTTGTCCGCCGTGCGGAACAGACCGACCAGGCGCAGCACGCGGTCGTGCGTGCCACTGCCGCGGCCGCTCTTAACCGACACGGAAGCGCTGAAGCCACCTTCGGCAACGCGGACCAGGGGAGAAATCAGGTATTTGCCAACCGTGAGGTTGGCGCTTGAAACAATGGACATCAGGGGCCCTGCAAGGGTCGCAGGGCAGATAGGGATCCGGCTGTGCAGCCGGAGCGGTGAAGCTCGCCGTGGAGAATTCGACGACCGCAAAGAACCGGACAAGGCCGGTAGAACTAGCGTGGCAGGTGCCCGTCTCTTGGGGCGCATGCGTGTCGGACGACAGCTGCCGCGTGGGAGAGCACCTCACGGCAGGCGCCAGAGTGTACACGCAATGCGCATGGCGCGCCTGAACCCGCATCCGCGCGGCCTGCACGGCCGCTGCGGGTCGGCGTGCTCACGGGGCCAGGTCCACGCTGACCTGCATGTCCACCACTTCCATGTCGGCGTAGTTGGACAGGAACGCGACATCGGCCGCGTCGCGGCCATAGGCCATGACCACGCGGCCGCCGCGCGGCGCTGCCTGGGTGGCATCGAAGGTGTACCAACGCCCACCCACGAAAGCTTCGAACCAGGCGTGCAGGTCCATCGGATCGAGCTGGTACAGGTAGCCCACGACGATGCGGGCCGGGATGCGCAGGCTACGGCACAGCGCAGCGCCGATGTGGGCAAAGTCGCGGCACACGCCAGCCTTGGCCTGCATGGTGTCGAGCGCGTCGGTGCTATCCTGGCTCACGCCATACCGGTACTCGTGGTTCTCGTGAATCCAGCGTCGGATGGCTTCGACCTGCGCATAGCCCGGTGCCACGCCCGCCACGATCTCCCGCGCCCGGTCCTCGAGCTTGTCGGAGGGGCAGTAGCGGCTTTGCAGCAGGTAGACCAGCACATCGTCGGGAAGCAGATCGATCGGGGTGCAATCGGCCCCGGGCGCGACAGCCAGTTCGGCATCCACCTCCACACGGGACTGCACATCCAGGGTGGTGCGTCCGGCTGGCACGGTGAAGCGCTGGCACAGGTTTCCGAAAGCATCCTCGTACTCGCGTGGCCGGATCCATGGACTGATGCCGTAGCGCTCGGAGACCACCCACTGTGCAGCCCCGCTGCGCGGTCGCAGCATGCCCACCACCGGACAGTCGTGGGGGCATTCAACGGTGATACGGGCTTGGGTGTCGAGCAGCATGGACGGCAGGATAGCGTCCAGACGGTGCGGCGGCTGTCAGTGGAGAGCGACTGCGCGCGGTCCCCCGGTCCTACGGCGCCGGGTCACGGCCCGAAGTGGCCCAGGCGCCGACGGGCGCGCTGCAACAGTCCCATGGGCGCAGGCGGCACGGCGCTCGTCTTTCGCGTGCGCACGGGCGAAATGTCGATGCACTGGCCCGGCGCAAGCCTGGCGTGCCATGCCGCGTCGCGCTGCAACGCCTCGAACCGGCGCATGGTCACCACATCGGCCTGCACATGCTGGCGCAGTGCGCCCGTTTTGAGCAGCCGGCGCAAGGCCTGGTCCAGCGCCTCGCGCTCCGGCGCGGCGTCGGCGTACACGAGCAAGAGGTGCAGGGCGCCGGCCTCGGCATCCTCTCCGAGAAGAAAGGCGCGGTGCACCGAACCGCGGAACTTCGACTGCAGCATCGCGCGCAGCGGTTCGGCCGCACTGAAGGACTTGAGCGCGATGCGCCGCAATTCAGGATAGAACAGGAAGCCCTGGTCGATGCCCACGGTGTCGGGCTGTCCCTCGCGGGCTTCGCCTCGCAGCAGCAGGCCGTTGTCCAGCAGGTGCTTCACTGTGTCCTCGACCTGCGGCAGGTCCAGCCTGCACAGCTTGGCCAGGTCGGCGACGGCGAACTGCCTTGCAGGGTCGGCCAGTACCAGTTGCAGGATCTGTTGGACGGGAGGCGAAAGAAGGAAGTCGGCGGCACCCATCGCCGCATTGTTCACCATGCGCCGCAGGTGTTCATTGGACGCCGCCATGTGCCACCGCCGGACCGACAGGTGCGGAGAGACCGGCCGCTGCCTTCGGTGTGTGTGTGCAGGCGCAGCCGTGTGGGAGTGCGAACAGCTGGGCCATGGCACGGCGACGGCACCATCCAGCCACACTTCAGGACCACCGACGGCGGGCTGCATCACCGTTGTGCTGGGTGGGTTCGACCATCAACGCCTCCCGATGCCGCACTGAACGTCGGTGCCGATGCCGACGGGCCTGCACCGCTCCGACACGCTCCTGCGCGTCGGGCCATCCGCCGCCCTGCGGCTCAACCGCCGTCGATGTCCTTGAGCATGGCCGTGCTGATGCTGGCCAGCTGCTTGTCGGTCATGGCAGAGAAAATGCCCTGCCACGCGCTGCTGGTGGTGCTGTAGCTGCGCTGGCCCACCACCGTGCGGCCGGGTCCGACGTAGAAGACCGCGTCGGCGTTCACATAGGCGTTACCCGTCATCAGGCCCAGGCCGTAGCGCGCCCCCGTGCTGAGGTAGCGGTAGTCCTTGACCTGGACGACCACCAGCGTGCTGCCGGCGGGCGTGCTCTGCGGCTCGTTTTCCAGGTACTGGAACTGCTTGCCCGCGGCCCGCGCGGCCTCGGCCATGGCGTCGCGCCAGGCGCCGCGCAGTGCCTGCCAGTCCGACGACCTGCCGACCTCGGGGTTGGCAGCCCGCACGACCAGCGCCACGCTGGTCTGGGCGCGCGCTGGCACCTGCATGGACGGGCCGGCGGCCCCGCCCGGCCGTTCCACGTTGGCGGCACAGCCCGCCAGGGCCATACACACGGCAAGCGCCGGCAGGCGCAGCGACGAAATGCAAGTGCTTGGAATGGTCATGCGACGCACTTTAGTGGCCGCGGTCCGCGTCCCATGTCGGACGGCACCGGATCGTATGGCACAGAACCGCCAGCCGTCACTTGGCATGCTGGATGGTCTCGCCGAGCAGCGCGCCATGGTCGTGGATGTTGAGTCCGCGGCGGCGCCAACCGCGCCAGGTGCGCACCGGGTGGCGCAGCGAGATCATGTAGTAGATCGCCTTGAACAGACGCAGCGCGCCCCACAGGGGTGTCTTGCCGTAGATGTCCCCGGCCAGCAGCGACATCAGCGCTTCCTTCACGCGGAACGGGTTGGCGGGGTACATGAACATCTCGCGGATCGTCGGGTTGGTCACCCGGTAGATGAACCATGCGTATTCGCGCGGGCCCTTGCGCACCGTGGCCTCGAACGCCTGACAGGCAGCTGGGTACTCGGCGGGTGCATCGAGCGCCTTGGCGACGAGCTCTGCGCCGATGAAAGCGTTGTGCATCGCGAGGTACACGCCGGAGGAAAACATCGGGTCGATGAAGGTGAAGGCATCGCCCAGCAGCACGTAGCGCGGTCCGGCCGCGTGCGTGCTGCTGTACGAGAAATTGCCGGTGGCATGGACCGCGTCGTCGACCAGGGTGGCGTCCTTGAGCCGGTCGGCCAGCTCAGGGCACATTGCGATCGTCTCGCGAAAGTACTGCGCGAGCGGCTTGTCGCCGCGTGCCTTGAGGTAGTAGGCCCAGCAGACCGCGCCCACGCTGGTCGTGCCATCGGCCAGCGGGATGAACCAGAACCAGCCATGCGGGAACCAGCAGATGCTGATGTTGCCCTCGCGCCTGCCCTCGAGCCGGCGCACGTTGCGGAAGTGGCCGAACAACGCCGTGCTGTTGTGCCTGGAATTCTTCTGCTTGGTGCCCATCTGCCTGGCCAGCAGCGTGTCGCGGCCACTCGCATCGACCACGTAGCGCGCGCGGAAATGGCGCGTCGTGCCGTCGGCAAGCCGGGCCTGGGCGCTGGCACCGTCGGCGTCGAAGGCCACGCTGCGCACGTGGCAACGCTCCAGCGTGCGTGCGCCACAGGCCGCCGCGTTGCGCAGCAGCACCTCGTCCAGTTCGGAACGGCGCACCTGCCAGGCATAGGGCATGTTCTTGTTCCATGCGTCCGCGAAGTCGACATAGCTGCAGTGCGCATGGTCCGGCGACACGAACTCGATGCCGTACTTGGGCATGCCGATGCGCTCGACCTGCTCGCGCACGCCCAGCCTGTCGAACAGCTCCACGTTGGCCGGCAGCAGCGATTCGCCGATGTGGAAGCGCGGATGCTGATCCTTGTCGACCAGCAGCACGTCGCGGCCCTGGCGCGCCAGCAGCGTGGCGATGGTGGAGCCGGCAGGTCCGCCGCCGATCACCAGCACGTCGCAGGCGTCGGTGGGCTCGGGGGTGGAAACGGAAGGTGACAACGGCATCTCTGCGGTGACCGGGAGTGGAGGCGGAGTCATAGGATAGCGGGTCGGCGTGCCGGCCTGGCGTGCTGCGCCTGCGCACCCGCTGCAGCAGGGCGGCGGTCCTGCTTGCGGTGCAGCGGGCCGTGGTGCTGGTGGCGGCCTGCACCTGTGGCCTGTGCTGCTTGCGCTGGGGCGGTCGGTGGCTGTCGGTGCGTCGACCGCCGGCGCCGTTCCCTGCCCCACCACATACCGCTCACCCTGGCGCAGATGGCTTTGGCCATGGCGGCGCTCACAGGCCCGCCAGCGCGGCCGTCCGGCGCAGCGTGGCCGGCCGCTATACTTTCGGCCCGCCGCAGGGCAGCCGCAGGGCCGGCGCCAGATTCCTTGCCGCCAACAGACCCCTGACCCATGAATCCGATCCAGACCGATCTGCAACGCGAAGTGGCGGCCCTCCTCGTCGAGGCCTTGAACCTGGAGGTCGCTCCTGAATCCATCGATCCGGCCGCTCCGCTGTACGGCGAAGGATTGGGCCTGGATTCGATCGACATCCTCGAGGTCGCCCTCGTGGTGTCCCAGCGCTACGGCTTCCAGCTGCGGTCGGACGACGAGGACAACGTGCGCATCTTCGGCTCGCTGGCCAGCCTGGCCGAGCACATCGCGGCGCACCGCACCGAGGCCGGCTAGGCAGTTGCGGTGGACCGATTCCGCCGCTCTGCTCCCTGATGATCCCCATGCCTGTCCGCACCCTCGCCGTGCTGGCGCTGACCGTGAGCTACATCGCGGCCTCGCACTGGCTCATGACCTATGCACCGGCCTCGCCCTGGAACGCCGTGGGCGTGCTGGCGCCGATGCTCGTCGCCCTGGCCTGGGGTGCCTGGCGCGGAGGTCAGCGACCGCTGGCGCTGCTGGCTGCGGTATCGCTGGCCGCGCTGTGCGCCCAGGCCAGCCTGCCCACCCCGCTGTCGGACCGCCTTCTCTACCTGGCCCAGCACGTGGGCATCAACGCATTCCTGGCCGTGGGTTTCGGCGGCACGCTGCGCGCCGGCCGGCAGGCGCTGATCACCCAGCTTGCGCGTCGCGTCCACCGCAACTTCACGCCTGCCATGGCGGCGTACACGCGTCGGCTCACAGGTGTCTGGGCGCTGTACTTCGTCGCCACCGCGTTGCTGTCGCTGGTCTTGTACGCGTTCGCGCCGTTCGAGGCCTGGGCGCTGTTTGCCAACGTGCTGACACCGCTGGCCGTGGCCGGCCTGTTCGGCGGCGAATACTGGTTGCGCTACCGCCTGCATCCTGAATTCGAGCGGGCCAGCCTGGCCGACGCGATCCGCAGCTACATGCACGGCGGCAAGCCGGCGCAGCACGACACCGTCCAATGAGCCTGCTCGTGACCGGCGCCGACCTCGACGCCCCGCTGGCCTGGCGGGCCGGTCGGCCGGTCGCTCGCCGACGCTATCTTGCCGACGTGCATGCCTTGGCCGCACAGCTGCCGGCCGCTGGCGCAATGCTGAACCTTTCGGGCGACCGCTACCGCTTCGCCGTCGGCCTGGGCGCGGCCATGCTGCGCGGCCAGCCCAACCTGATGCCGCCCAACCACCAGAGCGCCACGGTGGCGCGGCTGCGTGCGCTGTTCCCGCAGGCCTATGCGCTTGTCGATGCCCCTGGCCACGAAGTCGATCTGCCGCAGGTGGTGGCGACCGATGCCAGCGCCCCCGCGGCGCTGGCGGCACCGGAACTGCAGCGCAGCCAGCTCGTCGCCCACGTGCTGACCTCGGGCTCCACCGGCCAGCCCGTGCCGCATGCCAAGCACTGGGGTCCGCTCGTGGACTGCACCGTGGAAGGCGCGCAGCGCCTGGCCGAGCACCTGGGCCGGCCCGACCTGCAGGGGCTGAACCTGGTGGCCACCGTGCCGCCGCAACATATGTACGGCTTCGAGTCCACCGTGCTGATCGCGCTGTTGGGCGGTGCGGCCTTCGACGCCGACCGGCCTTTCTACCCGGCCGACATCGCCGCCGCCCTGGCCCGCCTGCCGCGTCCGCGGATGCTGGTCACCACGCCGTTCCACCTGCGCATGCTGCTGGAGGCCGGCCTTGCGCTTCCGACCGTGGACATCGTGCTGAGCGCGACCGCACCGCTGTCGCCGCAGCTGGCCGCGCGCGCCGAGGCGGCACTGCATGGCCAGCTTGTGGAGATCTACGGCTGCACCGAGGCCGGCCAGGTCGCCACGCGGCGCACCACCGACGGCCCGGAGTGGCGCACGTACGACGGCCTGCTGCTGTCCGGCGACGGCGAACACACGCAGGTCGCTGGCGGGCATGTGGTGCAGTCCACGCCGCTGGCCGACATCCTCGAGGTGCTGGAGCCCACACGCTTTCGCCTGCTGGGCCGCTCCAACGACCTCATCAACATCGCCGGCAAGCGAAACTCCCTGGCACACCTGAACTTCCATCTGAACAGCGTATCCGGGGTGGCCGATGGTGCGTTCTGGCTGCCGGCCGATGAACTCGACGGTTCCGTCTCTCGGCTCGTGGCTTTCGTCGTGGCGCCCGGTCTGACGCCGGCCGCGCTGCAGGCCGCCGTGCTGGCCAGCCTGCGCCCGCGTGTGGACCCGGTGTTCCTGCCACGGCGCATCGTGGCAGTGCCTGCGCTGCCGCGCGAACCCTCCACCGGCAAGTTGCCCGCCATCGCGTTCGGCGAGTGGGCGCGGCAACAATTGGCGCAGTGATGCACCGCACGGCGCTCCGGATCCCGGTCGACCACCCGGCCTTCCCCGGCCATTTCCCGGGCCAGCCGCTGTTGCCCGGCGTGGCACTGCTGGCCGAGGTGATCGAGGCCGTGCTGGCCGACGCCGCGCTGGCCCGGCGCCTGGGGCCGGTGCCGCGCCTGGCCAATGTCAAGTTCCTGGCCCCCGTGCGGCCCGGCGCCGACATCGCCATCGAACTGGATGCCACCGGCCGTGGCCTGCGCTTTGCGCTGCGCGACCGCAGCCAGGG
This sequence comes from uncultured Pseudorhodoferax sp., assembly GCA_913776795.1. The sequence continues at coordinate 8,758 of CAJYRH010000489.1, forward strand.
CGACCGGCTGGCCGCCAGTGGGCATTTTGAAGAGGCCGCTGCATGAGCGCTGCGCGGGGCGGCCGCCACCGAACGCGCTCCGCCTCGGCGGCACAGGCCGCGGGCCGCAGGGCGCAGCCGTGAGCACCCCCGCCCCCTCGGCCGACTGGGCCAGCCAGCGCGAGCGCAGCAACCTCTGGGTGCTGCGCCTCATGCGCATGCTGGCCGTGCACGCAGGCAGGCCCGTGGCCCGGCTGGTGCTGCACCCGATCGCGCTGTATTTCCTGCTGGCCAACGGCCGCGCGCGCAGTGCCTCGCGCCAGTACCTTAGCCAGGTGCTGCAACGCCCGGCCGGATGGCTGGACAGCTACCGGCACATCCACAGCTTCGCCGCGACCGTGCTCGACCGCGTCTACCTGTTGCGCGGCCTGCTCTCGCAGTTCGAGTTCGACAGCCGCAACGTGCCGGCCGTCGAGGCCGTGCTGGCCGAAGGCAAGGGCG
>CAJYRH010000490.1 GCA_913776795.1 uncultured Pseudorhodoferax sp.
GGATGCCGCCACCGGGCTGGCCAGCACGGCCTGGGGCTCCTGCACACCACTCCAGTTGACCAGCGCATACAGCAGAACGGCCAGCAGCAGGTTTGCAGCCGGACCAGCGGCAACGATCGCCGCGCGCTTGCCTACGGTCTGGGCGTTGAAGGCGCGGTGGCGCTCCGCCGGATCGACCGGACCTTCGCGCTCGTCGAGCATCTTGACGTAGCCACCGAGAGGAAAGGCCCCGATGACGAACTCCGTGGGCGAACCCCGGGGTCGCCAGCGCCAAAGCACCTTGCCGAAACCGATGGAGAAGCGCTCGACCTTGACGCCGCAGGCCACCGCAACCCGGTAGTGGCCGTACTCGTGGACCGCGATCAACAGGCCCAGAGCAACGATGAAGGCCACGACGGTCAGCATGGAGATCCTTTCAAAGCCGGGCGATGTGCTGGTGCGCATGCTCGCGCGCCAGCCCATCGAGCGCCAGCAGGTCTGCCAGCGACCCGGGTTTGGAGGGTGTCAGGCCCTCCAAAGTTGCATGGTTGACCTGGTGGATCTGGTCGAAGCGGATGCGGCGGTCCAAAAAGGCCGCCACGGCCACCTCGTTGGCAGCGTTCAAGACCGCGCAGGTGCCCGACGGCGCACGCAAGGCATCCCAGGCCAGGGCCAAGCAGGGAAAACGCGCCAGATCAGGTACCTCGAAGGTCATGGCAGCGATGCGCGCGAAGTCCAGCCGCGGCGTGCCGCTCTCGATGCGCTCGGGCCAGGACAGTCCGTAGGCAATGGGCACGCGCATGTCGGGCGTACCCAGTTGCGCCATGACCGAAGCGTCGTGGAATTGGACCATCGAGTGGATGATCTGCTGCGGATGGATCACGACCTCGATCTGCTCGGGCATCACGCCGAACAGGTACTTGGCCTCGATGACCTCCAGCCCCTTGTTCATCATGGTGGCCGAGTCGACCGAGATCTTGCGCCCCATGGCGAAGTTCGGGTGCGCGCAGGCCTGCTCCGGCGTGACGTCGCGCAGCGAGGCCAGATCGCGCGTTCGGAACGGCCCGCCCGAGGATGTCAGCATGATTTTCTCGATGCGCCGGCCCCAGGTCGCCGGGTCCTCGGGCAGGGACTGGAAAACGGCCGAGTGCTCGCTGTCGATGGGCAGCAGCAGCGCGCCACCGGACCGCACGGCATCCAGGAACACCTGGCCACCGACGACCAGCGCCTCCTTGTTGGCCAGCAGCAGGCGCTTGCCGGCGCGCGCCGCCGCGAGGCAGGGCCCCAGGCCCGCTGCGCCAACGATGGCCGCCATGACCGCATGCACGTCCGGGTGGGCGGCCACCTCTGCGACGGCGTCCGCACCGGCCATGACCTCAACAGCAAGGCCCTCCGCATGGATACGCTCGCGCAGCCTGTGCGCGGCCTCGGCATCGGCCATGACCGCAAACCGCGGCCGGAACCGCGCGCACTGGTGCAGCATGGTCTCGACCTGCGTCGCCGCGGTCAGCGCCAGCACCTCGAAGCGGTCTGGATGCCGGGCCACCACGTCGAGCGTATTGGTGCCCACGGAACCCGTGGAGCCCAGAATGCTCAATCGCTGCTTCATGCCACCAAGCAGTACAACATCATCGCCAGTGGCAATGTCGGCAACAGCGCGTCCACGCGGTCCAGCACGCCGCCATGGCCGGGCAGAAGGCTGCTGCTGTCCTTCACGCCTGCGCTGCGCTTGATCAAGGACTCGACCAGGTCGCCCACCACGCTCATGGCGCAAAGGAAGAGCACGGCCAGGGGCGTCAACCAGGGCATGCCGCTCCACAGCCGGCTGAACAAATTGTTGCCAGCCAAGCCATCCAAGAGAACCCAGCCGGCCGCGAGCATCAATACGCCGATCGCGCCCCCGTAGACACCCTCCCAGCTTTTGCCGGGACTGATGGCGGGTGCCAACTTGCGTCGCCCGAAGCTGCGGCCGACGGCATAAGCGCCGATGTCGGCCATCCAGACCAGTGTCAGCACCGATAGCAGGAAACCGATGCCGATGATGCGTGCCTGTACCACGGCCAGCCAGGCCAGGCACAACGCCAGCAGGCCGCCGACGACGCGAAACGTGCGCGGGATCGGCGCCCAGCCAGGCACGCCCCCGCGGAGCAGCAGCACGGCCGCGAGCACCCAAGCACCGCCGGCAAGGGTCCAGAGCGTGAGCGATGGGCGGATCAGCCAGCCGGCCTGCCACATCGCCCCGCACAGGGCGGCGGCGGCCAGCCCCAGCGCGCAGGCACCGGCCTGCCCCATACCGTTGAGGCGGCCCCATTCCCAGGCTGCGGAGGCGATCATCACGAGGGCGACGATGCCGAACGGCGTGGGATCGGCGTAGAAGAGCGCTGGCAGCAGAACGGCCAGCAGGACCAGGGCGGTGATGATGCGCGTGCGCAGCATGGCGCAGGGCTCAGGCCGCCTGGTTGGCGACGACTTGCTCGGAGGTCTTCCCGAAGCGGCGCTCGCGCCGGCCGTAGGCCGCAATCGCATCGTCCAGTGCCGTGGGATCGAACTCGGGCCACAGCTTGTCGCTGAACACGAACTCCGAATAGGCCGACTGCCACAGCAGGAAGTTGCTGATGCGGAACTCGCCGCCAGTGCGGATCACCAGGTCCGGATCGGGCACATGGGCCAGCGCCATTGCCCGACCCAGGCTGGCTTCGGTGATCGCTTCGCCGTGCGCCGCCAGGCGTTGTGCAGCTTGGGCGATGTCCCAGCGGCCGCCGTAGTTGAAGCAGATGTTGAGCACCAGGCGCTGGTTCTCGGCGGTCTCGCGCTCGGCCTGCTCCAGCCCGGCGCGCACCTTGTCCGACAGTGCCTGCAAAGCACCGACGAAGCGCAGCTGCACGCCGTTGGCATGGAGGGGCTTCACCTCCTTCGCAAGCACACTGACCATGAGCGACATCAGGCCGGAAACCTCATCCTGGGGCCGGTCCCAATTCTCGGAGGAAAACGCGAAGACGGTCAGCACGCGCACGCCGCGATCCAGGCAAGCCTGGACACAGCGGCGAAGCGACTCGACGCCCTGCCGGTGGCCGGCCACACGCGGCAGGAAGCGGCGCGTGGCCCAACGGCCGTTACCGTCCATCACGATGGCAATGTGGTGTGGAACCACACTCACGCGTCCAACTCCTGACGGCAGGCCAGCTTGTGCATCAAACCGCCAGCAGGTCCTGTTCCTTGGCCGCCACGATGTGGTCGACCTCGGCAATGTGCTTGTCTGTGACCTTTTGGATATCGGCTTCGGCACGCTTTTGCTCGTCTTCGGAAGCCTGCTTGTCCTTGACCAGCTTCTTGACCGCTTCATTGGCATCGCGGCGCAGGTTGCGGATCGCAACCTTGGCGTTCTCGCCTTCGCCGCGCACGACCTTTGTCAGCTCCTTGCGGCGCTCTTCGGTCATCATGGGCATGGGTACGCGGATGAGTTCGCCCATCGACGCGGGGTTCAGGCCCAGGTCACTTTCACGGATGGCCTTTTCGATCTTGGCGCCCATGCCCTTCTCCCAGGGCTGCACGCTGATCGTGCGCGCATCCAGCAGCGACACATTGGCCACCTGGCTGATCGGCACCATGGAACCGTAGTAGTCGACCTGCACAACGTCCAGCAGCGCCGGGTTGGCGCGGCCCGTGCGCACGCGCGAAAGGGCGTTCTTCAACGACGCCAGGGACTGGTCCATGCGGCTGTCTGCCGCGCTCTTGATGTCTGCAATCGTCATGCTCTCTCCGGCTTCTAGTGGGCCTGTCCAGCGGCAAACCGCGCCGCCGCGACAGCCTCAGGCGTAGACCAGGGTGCCCTCGTCCTCGCCCAGCACGACGCGCTTGAGGGCGCCATGCTTGAAGATCGAGAACACCTTGATCGGCAGCTTCTGGTCACGGCACAGCGCGAACGCGGTGGCATCCATGATGCCCAGATTCTGCGAGATCGCCTCGTCGAAAGAAATCCTGCTGTAACGCGTGGCCGTGGGATCCTTCTTGGGATCCGCAGAGTACACGCCGTCGACCTTCGTCGCCTTCAGTACCAGTTCAGCTCCGATCTCGGCACCGCGCAGCGCCGCTGCGGTATCGGTGGTGAAGAAGGGGTTGCCAGTGCCGGCAGCGAAAATCACGACCTTGCCCTCTTCGAGGTACTGCAGGGCCTTGGGACGCACATAAGGCTCGACCACCTGCTCGATGGCGATGGCCGACATGACGCGGGCGATCAGGCCGGCCTTGTCCATGGTGTCGGCCAGGGCCAGCGAATTCATGACCGTGGCCAGCATGCCCATGTAGTCAGCCGTAGCGCGATCCATGCCGACGGAGCCGCCCGCCACACCGCGGAAGATGTTGCCTCCGCCGATCACCACGGCCACCTGGACACCCAGGCGTGTGATCTCGGCCACTTCCTCGACCATGCGCACGATGGTGGCACGGTTGATGCCGAACGCATCGTCACCCATCAGAGCCTCTCCCGACAGCTTCAACAAGATGCGCTTGTGGGCTGGCGCGAGATCGGGCATGGGCGGTTCCTTCAGGTTGTGCGAATGGGAGGCAATGGTAGCGCGGGCCGACATTGGTTCAGATGCCGGACCCGCATGGTGCAATCAGGCGCCAGACTTGGCTGCAGCGACCTGGGCCGCCACTTCGGCCGCGAAGTCGTCCACCTTCTTCTCGATGCCTTCGCCGACCACGTACAGCGTGAACGACTTGACCTGCGTCTCGGCGGCCTTGAGCATCTGCTCGACGGTTTGCTTGTCGTTCTTCACGAAGGCCTGGTTGTACAGCGACACTTCCTTCAAAAACTTCTGCACGCCACCTTCGATGCGCTTGGCCACGATGTCGGCCGATTGCACGGGCTTGCCGGCGGCCTCGGCGGCCTTCTTGTCTTCTTCGGCCTTGGCCGCTGCAACGGACCGCTCCTTCTCGACCAGCTCGGCCGGCACTTCGGCGGACGACAGCGAGACCGGCTTCATGGCGGCTACGTGCATGGCCACGTCCTTGGCCGCGGCTTCGCTGCCTTCGTACTCGACCAGAACGCCAATGCGCGTGCCGTGCAGGTAGCCGGCCAACTTGCCGCCGTGCGCATAGCGCTTGAAGCGGCGAAAGCTCATGTTCTCGCCGATCTTGCCGATCAGACCCTTGCGCACGTCTTCCAGCGTGGGCCCGAAGCCGTCTTGCGCGTAGGCCAGTGCACCCAGGGCCGCGATGTCGGCAGGGTTGTGCTCGGCAACCAGGTTGGCGGCGGCCTGCGCCAGCGCAAGGAAGCTGTCGTTCTTGGTGACGAAGTCGGTTTCGCAGTTCACTTCAATCAGGGCGCCCACGCTGCCGTTGATCGCGCTGGCAACGACGCCTTCAGCGGTCACGCGAGACGCCGCCTTGCCCGCCTTGCTGCCCAGCTTGACGCGCAGCAGCTCTTCGGCCTTGGCCATGTCGCCGGCAGCTTCGGTCAGCGCCTTCTTGCATTCCATCATCGGTGCGTCGGTCTTGCCACGCAGTTCAGCAACCATGCTTGCGGTGATAGCAGCCATGTTCAGATCTCCATCTCGGATTCAGGGAACTAAAAAAAAGGGGGCCATGCAGCCCCACTTTGATCGCGCGGGATGTCGCGCGTGGTCAGGCTCAGGCGGCCTCGTTGACCTCGACGAACTCGTCCTCGCTCTCGCCGGAGGCGGCCTTGACGACGTCGGCACCGGCAGCGTTGCGGCCTTCGATGATCGCGTCAGCGATGCCGCGGGCATACAGCGCCACGGCCTTTGCCGAGTCATCGTTGCCGGGGATCACGTAATCGATGCCCTGGGGCGAGTGGTTCGAGTCGACCACGCCGATCAGCGGGATACCCAGTTTGCGCGCTTCGGCAACGGCGATCTTGTGGAAGCCGACGTCGATCACGAAGATCGCGTCCGGCAGTGCACCCATTTCCTGGATGCCACCGATGTCCTTCTCGAGCTTTGCCATCTCGCGGGCGAACATGAGCTGTTCCTTCTTGCTCATGCTGTCCAGACCGGCCTCCTGCTGGGCCTTCATGTCCTTCAGGCGCTTCAGCGAGGTCTTGACGGTCTTGAAGTTGGTCAGCATGCCGCCCAGCCAACGCTGGTCGACGAACGGAACACCAGCGCGGCGGGCTTCTTCGGCAACGATCTCACGGGCCTGACGCTTGGTGGCGACCATCATGATGGTGCCGCGGTTGGCTGTCAGCTGCTTGGCGAACTTGGCCGCCTCCTGGAACATCGGCAGCGACTTTTCCAGGTTGATGATGTGGATCTTGTTGCGATGGCCGAAGATGAACGGGGCCATCTTGGGGTTCCAGAAGCGGGTCTGGTGACCGAAGTGGACACCGGCTTCCAGCATTTCGCGCATGGTGACGGACATGAGGTAACTCCGAAGGTTGGGTCTAAAATCCCGGCCGTTTCGCGCCGTGCGCCCCGCTTGTTTGACTGCGGGGCAAGAATGCAGGCGCAACACCTTTGTGGACGGGTTTGCGATTTGTCTTACGACGTGTTTTGCAACTTGCGTTATGCGGCAGGCCCTGACCTTGACGCACGAAACCGGCAAGCCAGCCCAGGTCGCAAAACCCGTAGAGTCTAGCACATCGTTGCACCAATCCACGCGCGCCGTCCATGCGAATTGCCATCATCGGCGCCGGCGTCGTCGGCATCACCACCGCCTACGAACTTGCCGCAGATGGCCATGAGGTGACGGTCTTCGAGCGCCACGCCGCTGCGGCAGAGGGAACCAGCTTCGCCAATGCCGGCGTCGTGGCGCCTGGTTACGTCACCCCTTGGGCCGCGCCCGGCATGCCGGGCAAAGTGGCACGCTACCTCTTCAAGCGCCATGCACCGATCAAGATCGGCTGGCCCCTGGCGGCGCGCGAGCTGGCCTGGATGGCGCGCTGGCTGGGCGCCTGCCGGCTGGACACCTACCTGGCCAACCGTGAACGCCTGCAGCGGCTGGCGTTCTACAGCCGGGAGCGGCTGCACCGCCTGACCGAGGATCTTCGTCTGGAGTACGACCGAAGCGACGGCTACATGGTGCTGTTGCGCTCGCAAGAGGATGAACGCCTTGTCGAGCCCGGCCTGCAAGTGCTACAGGAGGCCGGCGTGCGCTTCGCCCGGCTGAATGCGGAGGCAGCCCGCCGGGTCGAACCAGCCCTGAACCCGGACATGGACCTCCATGGCGCGATCCACCTGCCGGACGACGAGGTCGGCAACTGCCGCCAGTTCTGCATGCTGCTCAAGGCCGAGGCGCAACGCATGGGCGTCGACTTCCGGTTCGGAACCAACGTCTTGCGCATCGAGGCCGGCCCACCCCTTTCGCTGAGCCTGGCCGGCGGCACAACCGCCCGTGTTGACGCCGCGGTATGCTGCGCAGGCCTCGACTCCGCAGCGCTGCTGCGTCCCCTGGGCCTGCACCTGCCGCTCGCTGCGGTCTACGGCTATTCGATCACGGCCACCATCCGCGAACCGCTCAACGCACCGCGCAGCGCCGTGATGGACGAGCGCTACAAAGTGGCCATCTCACGGCTCGGCCAGCGCGTGCGCGTGGCCGGCAGCGCCGAGATCGGCGGCCTGCCGGGCCAGCACCGCGCCACCTCGGTGCAGACCCTCTACAAGGTGCTGCACGACTGGTTCCCGGGGGCAGCCAGCATGCAGGCCGGCGTGCAACTGTGGAAGGGCGCGCGGCCCATGCTGCCGGACGGCCCACCGGTACTGGGCGCGAGCGGCATTCCCGGTGTCTGGATCAACCTGGGCCATGGTTCCAGCGGTTGGGCGCTCAGTTGCGGCAGCGCACGCGTGCTGGCCGACCATGGCGCAGGCGTTCGGCGCCCAGCCCCTCGGTGTCGA
>CAJYRH010000491.1 GCA_913776795.1 uncultured Pseudorhodoferax sp.
CGACCGAACGCCGCCGATGACCACCGCCCTGCCCCCGCTCTCCGCCCTGGAGAACGCCACCGAATTCCAGCCCCGCCACATCGGCATCGATGCGGCGGACGAAGCCCACATGCTCTCCGTGATCGGCGAGGCCTCGCGCCGCGCGCTCATCGACGGCATCGTGCCCCGCTCCATCGCCCGCAGCCAGCCCATGGACCTGCCGGCCGCCACGACCGAAGCCGGCGCGCTGGCCGAGCTGAAGGCCATCGCGGGCAAGAACCAGCTGCTGAAAAGCTTCATCGGCCAGGGCTACTACGGCACGCACACGCCCGGCGTGATCCTGCGCAACATCCTGGAAAACCCCGCCTGGTACACCGCCTACACGCCCTACCAGGCCGAGATCAGCCAGGGCCGCATGGAGGCGCTGGTCAACTTCCAGACCATGGTGTGCGATTTGACGGCCATGCCGATCGCCAACGCCTCCATGCTCGACGAGGCCACCGCCGCCGCCGAAGCCATGACGCTGGCCAAGCGCTCGGTCAAGTCCAAGAGCAACCGCTTCATCGTCGCGGGCGACGCGCACCCGCAGACCATCGAGGTGATCCAGACCCGCGCCGAGCCCCTGGGCATCGAAGTGGTGCTGGCCAACTCCCTGGCCGAATGGAACGACGCGCTGGACGGCGACTATTTCGCCGTGCTGGCTCAGTACCCTGCCACCAGCGGCCGCATCGACGACCTGGCGGCCGATGCCGAGAAGACCCACGCCCGCGGCGCCGCCTTCATCGCCGCGGCCGACCTGCTGCCCCTGACCCTCATCACCCCGCCCGGCGAATGGGGCGCCGACATCGTCGTGGGCACCACCCAGCGCTTCGGCATGCCCATGGGCGCCGGAGGCCCCCACGCCGCCTTCATGGCCTGCCGCGACGAATACAAGCGCAGCCTGCCCGGCCGCCTGGTGGGCGTGAGCGTGGACGTGCACGGCAAGCCCGCCTACCGCCTGGCACTGCAGACCCGCGAGCAGCACATCCGCCGCGAGAAGGCCACCTCCAACATCTGCACGGCCCAGGTGCTGCCGGCCGTCATCGCCAGCATGTACGCCGTCTATCACGGCCCCGAAGGCCTGACCCGCATCGCCCGCCGCGTGGCCGCCTACACCGCCATCCTGGCGCGCGGCCTCAAGGCCCTGGGCGCGCCGCTGCGCGAGCACCCGACCTTCGACACACTCTCGCTGCACACCGGCGCCGCTACGGAAACGATAGCTGCACGCGCAGTCTCCATGGGCGCCAACCTGCGGATCTATTTCAAGGAATACCTCTGCATCTCGCTGGACGAGACCACCACCCGCGCTGACGTCGAGCTGCTCTGGAAGATCTTTGCGAAGGACGGCCAGGCCCTGCCCACCTTCGCCGACTACGCCGAAGCCGGCGTGGAGCCGCTGATCCCCGCCGCGCTGCAGCGGGCCAGCAGCTTCCTCACGCACCCGGTCTTCAACACCCACCACAGCGAAACCGGCATGCTGCGCTACATCCGCCAGCTGTCCGACAAGGATCTGGCGCTGGACCGCAGCATGATCCCGCTGGGCTCCTGCACCATGAAGCTCAACGCGACCAGCGAGATGATCCCCATCACCTGGCCCGAATTCGCGCACGTCCACCCCTTCGCGCCCGCCGACCAGCTGCAGGGCTACGCCGAGCTGGACGAGCAGCTGCGCGCCTGGCTCTGCCAGGCCACCGGCTACGCCGGCATCAGCCTGCAGCCCAACGCCGGCAGCCAGGGCGAATACGCCGGCCTGCTCGCCATCCGCGGCTGGCACCGGGCACGGGGCCAGGGCCACCGCAACATCTGCCTGATCCCCAGCAGCGCCCACGGCACCAACCCCGCCAGCGCCCAGATGGCCGGCATGCAGGTGGTGGTCACGGCCTGCGACGCCAGCGGCAACGTGGACCTGGCCGACCTCAAGGCCAAGTGCGAACAGCACGCCGACAAGCTCGCCTGCGTGATGATCACCTACCCCAGCACGCACGGCGTGTTCGAGACGCAGGTCAAGGAACTCTGCCAGCTCGTCCACGCGCACGGCGGCCGCGTGTATGTGGACGGCGCCAACATGAACGCCCTGGTCGGCGTGGCCGCACCCGGTGAATTCGGCGGCGACGTGAGCCACCTCAACCTGCACAAGACCTTCTGCATCCCGCACGGCGGCGGCGGCCCCGGCGTCGGCCCCGTCTGCGTGGTCGAAGACCTGGTGCCTTATCTGCCCGGCCACGCAACGGCCGGCGTGCCCGGCGGCAACGGCGCCGTCAGCGCCGCGCCCTTGGGCAACGCCGCCGTGCTGCCCATCAGCTGGATGTACATCCGCATGATGGGCGCCGACGGCCTCCAGGCCGCGACCGAAACCGCCATCCTCAGCGCCAACTACATCAGCGCGCGCCTGAAGGACCACTACCCCACGCTGTACGCGAGCGCCAACGGCCACGTCGCGCACGAATGCATCCTGGACCTGCGGGCTTTCAAGGAAACCAGCGGCGTCATGGCCGAAGACGTGGCCAAGCGCCTCATCGACTACGGCTTCCACGCGCCCACCCTGTCCTTCCCCGTGCCCAACACGCTGATGGTGGAACCCACCGAAAGCGAAACCCTGGCCGAGCTGGACCGCTTCATCGACGCCATGATCGCCATCCGCGAAGAGATCCGCCAGATCGAATCCGGCGCCTGGCCGCAGAGCGACAACCCGCTCAAGAACGCCCCGCACACGGCAGAAAGCCTGCTGGGCGCCGACTGGGGCCGCGCCTACAGCCGCGAAACCGCAGCCTTCCCCGTGACTGCACTGCGCCAGGCCAAGTACTGGTCGCCCGTGGGACGGGTGGATAACGTGTATGGCGACCGGAATCTGTTCTGCAGTTGCGTGCCGGTGAGTGAGTTGGCTTCGTAAGACTGCCGCCGCAGCATGCGGCGCCTTGAAGCGCGCTGCGATCTGCAAGACAAAGGCCTGGGTGACCAGGCCTTTGTGCTTTTTGGGGCGAGATACCGATGTATGTGAGGCTTTGAGGGTAAAGCGTGCTTTGATTCCCGGTATGAGTAGTGGAAGCAGGCATCCATCCGCGATACATTTCGGGTGCAATGCCCCCTGAGGCTGCTTCGCCATCCGGAAATTTTTAGGTTTGCCTAAACGGGGAATCCCGCTGCTTGACGTCTAGTGCAGCGAAAAAATCTTTGTTTAGCAGACTGCAGACGGCACAATGACTGTCGTCTAAATCTAGTTGGGCATCTCGCAAAAAAGGAAACGCCGCTGATGACTGCTGAGTCTGTTGAATTCGCGGAGGCAAAGGCTGGCGCGTGCTATTACGTACTGCTAATGCTATTGCAGCGTTTGGCCCCAGAGCAGCCGGAGCTCATCAGCAGCATGTTGCAAGGTCTTCGCGCCGATCTGGCCGCCATCGAATCAAGCGGCAAATCGTCGCCGCCTTTGCGAGCGGTATTCCGGGAAGCCGAGCAGCTGCTTCAACAAGCAGGGCAAAGCTAAGCACCAAATTCCGTAGGAGGTGGGGTATGAACCGAGTGATGCAAGTGCTGCCCGCAAGTAGCCTAAGTTCTGAGTTGTTTGCCATGCGCAGATCTGGATGTTCTTGCCATCAGATGCCCAACCCATCATTCCACCGGACCGCCTCCGGCGGCCGGTGAATTCAAACGTTAGGCATCTACAGCGTCACCCACCATGCACGCCAACAATGAGCTTCTACTCAAATGCAGCTGCGGCGCTGTCGAATTGAAAGTCCTAGGAATTCCAGCCGCATGCGGTTACTGCCACTGCGGCACCTGCCGTGACTTCTACGGATTGCCGGTGTTCTCCGCGACAGCCTGGAATCGAGAATCCGTCGAGGTTGCAGGCGGCAAAGACTGCACAGGGGAGTTCGTTCACCCAACAAAGCAGGTACGGCGGTACTTCTGCGTTGCCTGTGGTGAGACACTTTTCGGAACAAACAGACTTGGAATGGCAGTCATCGGAACGCCACTCATTTCAAAGGCGTTTGGCTATGCGCTTCCAGCTGAATTCCAGCCCAACTTTCACTTGTTCTATACGTATCGCGTGCTGGAAGTTGAAGACAATCTGCCAAAGTTTCTTGAAGGCAGAAATGGTCCCATATTCCAAAGACTCGCTGATGCGCCAGATACCTAACCCTTCGCTCAACCGGACCCGCAACGGCATGCCCCGGCTGGCCGGCATTACATTCTCGGCGAGCCGCGTCACGCCGCTGCGGGCCGGTTAGCTTCAACGTTGGACGTCATAAATAATGGATTCTCCGACCCTCAATGAAGCTGAAGCCCATGCGAGGGAGCGCCTTGTTTCGCTCTGCCGCCAAATGCTTTCGGGAGAACTTTCTTACTTCGAAGGAGCAATCGAGGTCTGCTCACTACGGTTCAAGGTTGGTGCCCGAGACACAGACGTCGACCTCATGGCCTTCGTACTCATTCAATCCGAAACAGATCACCTTCCTACTAGTCGGGTTCAAGCGTTCTGTTCAGCTTTAAAAATTCAGCAATTGCAGCCAGAATTCGAAAAGACAGAGGCATGGGCAAAAGGGTTTGCACCGCAGGCCTGCAAAAATCTCATAGCGAGGTTCGCATTCCAATGACGCCCAACCCATCACTCCACCGGACCGCCTCCGGCGGCCGGTGAATTCAAACGTTAGGTGCCATGAGCAACGCAGATCTTCAACTCCGTGCTGTTGCGCAAGTCGCGCTTACAACTCACATCACGCCGAAGGTTCGGAGTATCTCTTTAGACATTGACACGTTAAATCAGAAAATCACGTTTCGCGTTTATACCGACGGGGCTATTTCTGAGTCAGCGCAGGAAGCGCTGTATTGCGCGGCAACAGAAATTCAAGCCGCCTATCCGGTTGGGTGGGAAATCAAGGAGGAGTACATTGCCGAACCAGAGCCATCCCCTATGCAGCATTTGCGGCTGGTTGCTTATGCACGCTGTGAAGACAGTTGGGTGGGTCGCGGCACCTAACCCTTCTGTCAAGAGGGGCGTTCCGCCGGCAGGCCGGCTCCGCGCCCCTTACCTCAAACGTTAGGTGCTCGCATGGGATCCTGGGTTCGGTGCAAGTGCGATCACCTCGTTCACAGGAATCTCTTCTGTGGAACCGGAATTTCGTTGCTTGCCACCGAAGAGTTTCTCGACGAGGAGCGGCCACCCGCTACTGCTGACGACCTGATCACGGAGCTTGTCTTGAGTGCCGAGATGCTCCTTACGTGTCGGAACTGTGGTCGCATTCTGCTGCTCAAGGAGAGCAAGGACATCTATGAACTGCGATTCTTCAAACCAGACGAATAGTGCCAGTCGTGCGCGCTACGAATTCCCCGAGCCGTGGCACATTCTCAACCATCCACACCTCCAGGCCGCACCTAACCCTTCCATCGAGCGGACGTCCTCCGGCAGGCTTCGCCCGCCTCCAGCCGCCGCTCATGTCAAACGTTGGGCGTCAAAGGAACCGTCATGGAATGGCTAGAACCTTGGTGCTCCGCCGCGCAAATGGGGGAGCAGGTTGCGCAGGGTTGGCAACGACAATTGCAAATTGAGGTACCACCCGGTCACGTCCTATATGGCGTGCCCGTAAAGCTCTTGGCTCGCGGCAATGGAGACGATGCGCTCTTTGAACTCATGGACGGAAGCGGCCGCGTTGCCAATGTTCATCTCACTTGGTCCAAGAGCCAGGAACGTTTACCGTGGCCGGGGACCGACATCCATAGCAGCCTGCAAGATTGGGTTGAAAAGGTAATGATCCCGGAGCATCAGGAGTGGTTGAGTTGAAATCACCCGTTTGCCGCCCAACCCATCATTCCACCATTCCGGCTCGCGACTTCTGCCTTGCAGTCTCAATGATCGACTTTGTTACGTGGTTCGGTGACGGAGACGATGATTTCTCCGAAAACGCAGTACTTAAGACTGCGCTGAGCGCATTGGGCGTCACGGTAGATTTACGTGCGTTATATGTTTCCTATTTCGAACGCACTTCCGTCGGAACTGGCGATGTCTATGCGTATCAGCCGACAGAGAAAAGCAAGAGCATTTTCGCGGTAGACCTATATCGAGGTCTGACTGACCAAATGGACATCGTTTCATTTGCTGTTGGCTGTGATGAACATTGCCTTCCCGTCGTCAGAGACAAGCTGCGATCCTTCTTCGATGGCGCCTCCTGCCAGGTGCATTACGAAGAAGCAAACTACTTGCCTCGCTTTCGCCGCATGATTGATGCGAAGACGTATCCTCTCATCATCGAAGAATCAGGCTATAAACAGCAGTTGCATCGCGCCTATGGCTAACAAGTCAGTCAACCGGACACCCAAACTGCTGCGCAGTTTGGTTTCCCTTCGCTGGCGCTCCGGTACCGGTTACTTTCAACGTTAGGTATCAAAAGATGCAGTTCACCGAAGATGAGAAAAAGATGATTGCTTGGCTCCGTCAGCAACATGAAGGCTGGCGCTCCGTCCGAGTAATCATGCTGATCGCATCCATGATGTGCGCTTTGTTTGCCGCTTGGGATATCTTCAAAACGGGTTTCGGCGCACACCCGCTTGTCCTGGTAGTCATTGCCGCCTGTGGAGCAAGCTACACACTTGGGAGCTGGGCAGGTCGACCAGAAGTCTCGCTTCTGCTCAAGATAGTCGAAGCACACGAGCCGCGGCATGATGCCTAACCCGGCAGTCAAGCGGACTGGCTTTCAGCCAGCCGCTTACCTTGGCCGTTAGCCAGCACATGAACTGCCGCATTTTCAATCGCGAGCTTGAATTGAGCAGTGATCCGTTGTCTCTCGACGGTGGAGGCGATTGCTGGGGTTGCGTCGGGGAGACCGAGGCGCAAATGGGATACGCCCCGTCTCTGGTAAAGGTACGTCAGGAGGCAGCGCAGGGGCTGCGGCCAACTTGGGTTGACCCAGAGACGCGCCGCGCGGAGTAATGTTCTGGCCAACCTCGCATTGCAGCCGACCTGCGCCAGCTCCGCTGGCTGGTCGGCTTAATTCAGACGTTAGGCGGCCACACATGCTTGCCACCATTCGCGCAGTTCGATCAGACATAACCAAGCTGCAGGTCAATGCAATCGTCAATGCAGCCAACTCTTCATTGCTAGGCGGTGGTGGCGTTGATGGGGCAATTCATCGGGCTGCCGGTCCAGATCTTGTCCATGAATGCCGCCTCTTGGGAGGTTGCAAGACTGGTGA
>CAJYRH010000492.1 GCA_913776795.1 uncultured Pseudorhodoferax sp.
CCGGCTCAAGGGTCCGCCTGTCGTGGCTGGCGCTTTCCAGCCGGAAGAGCTGCTCGCGCGGCCTTGAGCGGAAGCACCGAAACCGCGAGGCGGAAGAACGCTTTTGCATCGGCGCCCGCATGTCCAGGACGACGCGGGCGCCAGACACTGTCTTGCTGACGCTCTCGGCAGCCGCATGCCATGGGCGCGCCGCAAAGCAAAACGCCAGCACGAGTGCTGGCGTTCTGCTGACCATGGACGGACGTCAAGCGTAAAGCGCGAGAGCCTTCTTCATCTTCTTCATGGCGGCCGACTCGATCTGACGGATGCGCTCGGCGCTCACGCCGTAGTCGGCCGCCAGTTCGTGCAGCGTCATGCCACCCGAACCGTCGTCGTTGACCTTCAGCCATCGCTCCTCGACGATGCGCCGGCTGCGCGGATCCAGCTCGGCCAGCGCCGTGCTGATGCCGTCGCTGGCCAAGCGGTCGCGCTGGCGCGATTCGATCAGCGCCGTCGGTTCCTGCTTCGCATCGGCAAGGTAGGCGATGGGGCCGTAGCTGTCCTCGCCGTCGTCGGACGGGCTCGGGTCCAGCACCACATCGCCGCCGGACAGGCGGGCTTCCATCTCGATCACGTCCTCGCGCTTCACGTTCAGCTGCTCGGCCATGGCCTCGATCTGGCCTTCACTGAGAGTGTCGCGGTGCGTGGCGCCGTCGGCGGCGTCGGCCTTGAAGCCCTGCTTCATCGAGCGCAGGTTGAAGAACAGCTTGCGCTGGGCCTTGGTGGTCGCCACCTTGACCATGCGCCAGTTCTTCAGGATGTACTCGTGCATCTCGGCCTTGATCCAGTGCAGCGCGTAGCTGACCAGACGCACGCCCTGGTCGGGGTCGAAGCGCCTGACGGCCTTCATGAGGCCCACATTGCCTTCCTGGATCAGGTCGCCGTGCGGCAGGCCATAGCCCAGGTACTGGCGGGCCACGGACACCACCAAGCGCAGGTGCGACAGCACCAGCTTTCCGGCGGCTTCCAGATCGTTCTCGTTCTTGAGCTTGCGCGCGTACTCCTGCTCCTGCTCGACGCTGAGCATGGGCATGCGGTTGACCGCAGAGATGTATGCATCCAGGTTTCCCAGCGGCGGTACCAGCGACCACGGGTTCGCCGTGGCAAGCGCAACGGACGTGGTTCCAGTTTGAATATTCATACCAGATTCCTTTCCTTCGAGTGAAATACTAGCACTCTCCGATGGAGAGTGCTAAAGGTGCTGCTTGCGCCCTTGGTGGGGATGTGGATTCCCTTCTCTAGACCGCAACTGCTGGCGGTTTTCACCCACTTTCGAACTTCTTTCGCTCAGTTGTGAACTCCGCTTCTATGGATTGCGGAGCGCTGCGGAAGTTGCAGACGTTGCGGAAACGCACAGTTGCGTTTTCGAAGCCAGTGCGCTGCGACGGCGCGCGAAACTGAGCCTAGCCGTAAGCGTCACGACGTTGTTCGAGGAGATCTGACCCGAAATTCGGCGCGACGCCACCGATGCCGCGATGCGGCCGGTGGGAGTTGCGGTGGTGCGGCTCGTGCGCCAGTACAGCGATCGAGTTGAACGTTGGCTGCAAGCCCACACGGATGCAGGCGAACGCCCCGTGGTCCTGCGCTTCAGCCTAAGCCAACGCGAACCGGTAGATCCCGTCCGCGCCGAGCCGGCGGTGCAGCAGTCCGTCGAACCACAGCTTGTGCAAGTGCGCTACGGCCTCGCCCATGGCGAAGGTGGTCTGGTGCAGATCCAGCTTGCGCGTGAACAGCACGGGCAACAGATCTGCCCCTGTGCGCGGCCCCCGTGTTCGGCAGGCCTCAAGGACGCGCTCCAGATGCTGGCGGTGGTGGTCGTGCAACTGCTCGATGCGCGTGTGCAGCCCCCGGAACGGCTTGCCATGGGCTGGCAGCGTCAGGGTTGCGGGCGACAGCGTCCTAAATTTGTCGATGGAGTCCAGGAACAGCTGCAGCGCATTGGCTTCGGGCTCGTTGTCGTAGACGCTGACGTTGGTCGAGATGCGCGGCAGCATCATGTCGCCGCCGACCAGCACCGCCTCTTGCTGACAATACAGCGCGATGTGCTCGGGCGCGTGGCCGTAGCCGCTGATGCAGAACCAGTCGCGTCCGCCGATGGAAAGCCGCATGCCGTCCATCAGGCGGATGTACCGGCTCGGGACGTCGGGCACCATGCTGGCGTAGTAGTTGGTGCGGCCACGCACCTGCTGCAGCGAATCGGCGTCCATCAGTCCATGGCTGCGAAAGAACGCGGCAGCCGCATCGCCGCCATTGCCGCTGGTGCCCTGGGTGTTGAGCCGGGCCACGTGGTAGTCGGTGGCACTGATCCACAGCGGCGCATTCCAGCGCGAGCAAAGCCAGTGTGCCAGTCCGATGTGGTCCGGGTGCATGTGCGTGACGATCACGCGCAGGATGGGCAGGCCCTGCAACTGCGTGGCAAAAACCGCCTCCCACTGCGCCTTGGCCTCGTCGCGCGCAATGCAGCAGTCCACCACCGTCCACCCGGCGCGCCCGTCGATCTCGTCACGCAACAGCCAAAGGTTGATGTGGTCCAGCGCAAACGGCAGCGCCATGCGGATCCAGCGCATGCCGGGTGCGACCTCCATGGCCGTGCCTGGCTCCGGCATCCGGTCGCCGAAGGGGTACTGCAGCTGGCTTTCGAGTGCATTCATGGAGGGTTTGCGGTTGGGTTGACGTTGACGTAAACGTCATCTGTAATCCGGCTTCATTCTAGGAATGGCCCCGCTCCTGCGCCTGTCACCTCCGTACGAACCGCCGATGACCAACGCCGTCCACTGCCCCTCACCATCCGACGAAGCCGCGGTCGACGCCGGCACCTACAGCATCGGCGACCTGGCCCGGGAGTTCGACCTGACGACGCGTGCCATCCGCTTCTACGAGGACATGGGCCTGCTGCAGCCCCGGCGCAGCGGGCCGGGCGGCCGTGTGCGCGTCTACGGCGCGCGCGACCGCACCCGGCTGAAGCTGACGCTCCGTGCCAAGCGGCTCGGACTGTCGCTGAACGAAGCCCGCGACATCCTGGACATGTACGACAGCCCGCGCGACACGGGTCCCCAACTCCGCAAGTTCCTCGACGTGCTGGCGGCACACCGCCAGGCGCTGGAAGCGCAGCTGACCGAACTTCAGGCCAATCTGGACGAAGTGAAGCAGCACGAGAAAGACGCGCGCGCATTGCTGGCAAGTTCCA
>CAJYRH010000493.1 GCA_913776795.1 uncultured Pseudorhodoferax sp.
ATGCAGGCCTCCTCGCAGAACCAGCTGGCCGCCTACTACATGGGCATCCCGGTGCGCCGGCTCAACGGCCTGGTCTGGGGCCTGGCGGCGGCCGTGGCGGCGCTGGCCGGGCTGTTGCTGGCGCCCATCACCTTCGTGCACGCCAACATGGGCTTCATCGGGCTCAAGGCCTTCCCGGCCGCCGTGGTCGGCGGCTTCGGCAGCCTGCCCGGCGCCATCGTGGGCGGGGTGCTGATCGGCGTGGTGGAGTCGCTGGCCGGCTTCTACCTGCCCGATGGCTTCAAGGACACGGCCGCCTACATCGTGGTGCTGCTCGTGCTCATGGTCCGGCCCAACGGCCTGTTCGGCGAACGCCTGCGCAAGAAAGTCTGAGGGCCCGGCACGATGCGCTTTCTCTTCAAGACCGGCTATGCCCAGGACATCGCCCTCGCCAAGCACGAGGGCCACCGCTTCTGGTATGGCCTCCTGCTCGTGGCGCTGGTGCTGGCGCCGCTGGCCCTGCCCGAGTACTGGCTGGCCCAGCTGACCTTCGTGCTGATCTACGGCATCGCCGGGCTGGGGCTCATGCTGCTGTCGGGCTTCACCGGCCAGTTCTCGCTGGGCCATGCGGCCTTCCTGGGCGTGGGGGCGTACGCCCAGGGCGTGCTGACCAACCTGGGCTGGCCGTTCCCGCTGGCAATGGGGATGGCGATGGTGCTTGCCGCCGCCGTGGGCGTGGTGGTGGGGCTGCCGGCATTGCGCGTGAAGGGCATCTACCTGGGCATGGCCACGCTGGCCTTCGGCGTGATCGTCGAGGAGGTGCTGGCGCGCTGGGAGAGCGTGACGGGCGGCAACGCCGGCCTGCACATGAAGGCCCCTGCCATCGGCAGCTTCAAGCTGGACAGCGGCGAGGGCTTCTACTTCCTGTGCCTGCTGCTCGCGGTGGTCGCCACACTGGCCATCCTGAACCTGCTGCGCGCCCCGACCGGGCGCGCCTTCGTCGCGATCCGCGACTCGGAGGTCTCGGCGCAGAGCATGGGCATCCACCTGGCGCGCTACAAGACGCTGTCGTTCGCGCTGTCGGCGGCGCTGGCAGGCCTGGCGGGGGCCTTGTACGCGCACAAGATCAGCTTCCTCTCGCCCGACCAGTTCAGCGTGCTGCAGTCCATCGACCTCTTGCTGATGGTGGTGATCGGCGGGCTGGGGTCGGTCCACGGCGCGTTTCTGGGCGCCATCTTCCTGATCGCCATGCCGCAGCTGATCGCGCTGGGCAAGGGCTGGCTGCCCGAGACCATCGCCATGGCGCCGGGGCTGCAGGGCTTCGTCTACGGCGTGGTGCTGATCGTGTTCGTGCTGTTCGAACCGCTGGGCCTGTATGGACGCTGGCTGAAGATCCGCACCTACTTCAGCATGTTCCCTTTCTACCGCAAGGGCATGTTCAAGCGGCAGAAGTCGTTCCAGAAATCCGAGAGGTTGAAGTGAGCACCGCCGGGCCGCACCCAGGTGCGAAGGCCCCCTCGGGGGGCAGCGCACAACACGCAGTGACAAGCGTGCGGGCCACGGATGCGCCCGTGCTGCAGGTCCAGGACGTCAGCATGCGCTTCGGCGGCGTGCTGGCCGTGAACCGTGTCGGCTTCGAGGTGCACGAGGGCGAGGTGTTCACGCTGATCGGCCCCAATGGCGCGGGCAAGACCACGGTGTTCAACCTGATCAGCCGCATCTACACGCCGACATCCGGCACCATCCTGTACCGCGGGGCCTCGCTGACGGCACAGCCCGCGCACAGCATCGCGGCCCTGGGCATCGCGCGGACGTTCCAGAACATCGAACTCTTCGAGCACGCCACCGTGCTGCACAACCTGCTGATCGGCCGGCACACGCACCGCCAGAGCGGCTTCTGGGGCGACGTGCTCTTCACGCCGCGCGTGCGCCGGGCTGAGCTGGAAGCGCGCGAGAAGGTCGAGCGCGTGATCGAACTGCTCGACCTGCAGCACCACCGCGACGCCATGGTCGCGGGCCTGCCCTATGGCGTGCGCAAGGTGGTGGAACTGGCGCGCGCGCTGTGCACCGAGCCGAAGCTGCTGCTGCTGGACGAGCCCTCCTCGGGCCTGAACGTGGAGGAGACCGACGACATGGCGTTCTGGATCCAGGACATCCGCGACGAGCTGGGTGTGACGGTGCTGATGGTGGAGCATGACATGTCGCTGGTGTCCAAGGTGTCCGACCGCGTGCTGGCCATGAACCAGGGCGAGCTGCTCGCGCTGGGCACGCCGGCCGAGGTGCAGGCAGACCCGGCCGTGGTGGAAGCCTACCTGGGCTCGGTGGACGACGTGGCCAGCCTGCGGAGATCCGCATGAGCGACGTGCCGCCGCCTGTCAGCGACCAGCCCGTGCTCAGGCTGCTGAACGTGGAGAGCGCCTACGGCCCGATCAAGGCCATCCGCGGCGTGAGTCTGCAGGTGCGCCGCAGCGAGATCTCCACCGTGCTCGGCAGCAACGGCGCGGGCAAGACCACCATCCTCAAGACCATCTCGGGCATTCTGGATCCGCGCAAGGGCTCGGTGGAGTTCAAGGGCCAGGACATCACGGCGCAGGATCCGGCACGGATCGTGCGGCTGGGCCTGTCCCACGTGCCCGAGGGCCGCGAGGTGTTCCCGCTCCTGAGCGTGCGCGACAACCTGGCCATGGGCGCCTACACGCGCGGCGACCGCGACGGCGTGGCGCGCGACCTGGAGGCGGTGTTCGGCTACTTCCCCATCCTGCGCGAGCGCGCAGCGCAGGACGCCGGACTGCTCTCGGGCGGCCAGCAGCAGATGCTGGCGATCTCGCGCGCGCTCATGGCCGCGCCCGACCTCATCCTGCTGGACGAGCCCAGCCTGGGCCTGTCGCCCAAGCTGACCAAGGAGATCTTCGAGATCGTGGTGCGCATCAACCGCGAGCGCGGCACCACCTTTCTGCTGGTCGAGCAGAACGCCAACATGGCGCTCAACGTGGCCGACTACGGCTACGTGCTGGAGAACGGCCGCATCGTGCTGGAAGACACCTGCGCCCGCCTGCGCGAGAAGGAGGACATCCAGGAGTTCTACCTCGGCATGAAGGAAGCCGGCGTGCGCGGCGAGCGGCGCTGGAAAAAGAAGAAGAACTGGCGGTGACATGAGACCACCCCGTCTGGCTGGCCCCCTGCGTGGAGCCATCCCATCCCCCTGCAGGCGCGCACCCGGCGGCCGGGCGGAGCCCGTTCCGCGGCTGCGCTTGCACGGCCTGCTCCGCGGCCGTCTGCACCGCGGCTTGCGAGCCGGTTTGGCACCCTGCGGCTGGCGCGCCTGCGCCGTGGAACACTGAGATGCATCTCTGGGACCTGTCGCACATCCAGCCGCGCACCGACGTCATGGTGCCCGGCGAGACCATTTCCGCGATGTTCTGGTCGGCCGTTGCCCAGCGCGGCGACACCACCTGGCTGCGCCAGAAGGAGCTCGGCATCTGGCGCAGCCACAGCTGGGCCGAGGTGGCGCAGGGCGTGCGCGAGATCGGCCACGGCCTGCTGGACCTGGGCTGCGCGCCGGGTGAGACGGCCTCCATCCTGTCCAACACCGTCATCGACTGGGTGCTGGCCGACCTCGCGGTGCTCAGCACCGGCGGCGTGTCCAACGGCATCTACCCGACCGATGCGGCCAGCCAGGTGCACTACCTGTGCGAGGACTCGCGTACGCGCGTGCTGTTCGTGGAGGACGACGAACAGCTCGACAAGGCCTTGCAGGTGCGCGCGCAACTGCCGCTGCTGCGCAAGATCGTGGTGTTCGACATGGAGGGCCTGCGCGGACTGGACGACCCGGACGTGCTGAGCCTGGCCGCCCTGCGCGAGCGTGGCCGTGCTCATGCCGCCCGGCACCCGGGCATGCTGGAGAAGTGCGCGGCGGCCTGCCGGCCGCAGGACCTGGCGATCCTGGTCTACACCTCGGGCACCACGGGCAAGCCCAAGGGCGCCATGCACAACCACCGCGCGCTGGTCTATGCCGCGCGTGGTTACAACACGCTGGTGGCGCAGGATGCCACGGACGAGCGCATGTGCTTCCTGCCGCTGTGCCACATCGCCGAACGCCTGGGCGGCGAGTACACGGCGCTCTACACGGGCGCCAGGCTCAACTTCGTCGAGAACCCCGAGACCGTGCCCGAGAACGTGCGCGAGATCGCGCCCACCGTGGTCACGGCCGTGCCACGGGTCTGGGAGAAGTTCTATTCGGGCGTGATGATCGCGCTCAAGGATGCCAGCCGGCTGCAGCAGGCGGCCTACGGCTGGAGCATCGGCGTGGGCCAGCGCATCGCCGACGAGGTGCTGGCCGGGCGGCCCGTGGCATCGGGGGACAAGCTGCGCTTTCGCATCGCGCGCTGGCTGGCGCTGGACAACGTGCGCAAGCTGATCGGCATCCACCGCGCGCGCTACCTCGTGACGGGGGCCGCGCCGATCTCGCCCGAGCTCGTGCGCTGGTATCTCGCGCTGGGCGTGCCCATGCTGGAGGTCTGGGGCATGACCGAAACCTGTGGCGCTGCCACGGGCGTGCCGGCCACGCGCATCAAGCCCGGCACCATCGGTCCGGCCGCGAGCTTCAACGAGGTGCGGCTGGACCCGGCCACGGGCGAACTGCTGGTGCGCGGCACCAACGTGTTCATGGGCTACCTGAACCTGCCCGAGAAGACGGCCGAGGCCATCGACGCCGACGGCTGGCTGCACACGGGCGACGTGGGCACCGTGGACGAGGACGGCTACTTCCGCATCACCGACCGCATGAAGGACATCATCATCACGGCCGGCGGCAAGAACATCACGCCGAGCGAGCTGGAGAACGAACTCAAGTTCTCCCCCTACATCACGGATGCAGTGGTCATCGGCGACCGCCGGCCGTACCTGACGGCCATCGTCATGATCGACCAGGAGAACGTGGAGAAGTTCGCCCAGGACGCCGACGTGCCGTTCAGCAACTACGCCAGCCTCACGCGTGCACCGGAGGTGCTGGCGCTGATCCAGCGCGAGTTCGACCGCGTGAACGCCAAGTTCGCGCGCGTGGAGCAGATCAAGAAGTTCTTCCTGCTCGAGACGCAGCTCAGCGCCGAGGACGAGGAGCTCACGCCGACCATGAAGCTCAAGCGCAAGCTGATCGAGAAGAAGTACGCAGAACGCATCGAGGCCATGTACCGCTGACGGCGTCGGGACTTTCACAACAGCCAGGAGACAAACCCCATGCACGCACGCATCTCCACCCGGATCTCGCTGGTCCTTGCCGCCGCGCTGGCGCTGCCCGTTGCCTGGGCCCAGCAGCAGGGCGTGAGCAAGGCCGAGGTCCTCATCGGCACCATCCAGGACATGTCCGGGCCCCTCGCCGGCTACGGCAAGCAGGCGCGCAACGGCATGCTGCTGCGCGTGGAGGAACTGAACGAGCAGGGCAGCGTGCACGGCCGCAAGCTCAAGCTCATCGCCGAGGACGACGGCTACGATCCCAAGAAGGCGGTGCTGGCGGCGCAGAAGCTCGTGAACCAGGACAAGGTCTTCATCGTGGCCGGCCACCTGGGGACGGCGCAGAACATGGCCTCCATGCCGGTGCAGTTCGACAAGAACATCGTCAACTTCATGCCCATCACGGCCGCGCGCGAGATGTACGAGCCGCTGCACAAGCTCAAGTACTCGTTCGCCGCGACCTACTACGACCAGATCCGGCTCACGCTGCCGGTGCTGGCCCAGGAGAAGGGCGCCAGGAAGATCTGCACCATCTACCAGGACGACGACTTCGGCCTGGAGGTGCAGCGCGGCGCCGAGGCCGCCCTGAAGGGGATGAGCGTGGAGCTGGCCGAGAAGACCAGCTTCAAGCGCGGGGCGACCGACTTCTCGTCGCAGGTGGCGCGGCTCAAGGCTGCCAACTGCGACCTGGTGGTGCTGGGCACCATCATCCGCGAGACCATCGGCACCATCGCCGAGGCGCGCAAGGTCGGTTTCTCCCCGACCTTCCTCGCGTCCAGCGCGGCCTATTCGGACCTGATCCACAAGCTGGGCGGCAAGGCCGTGGATGGCCTGTACGCCACGATGACGGTGCTGCACCCTTACCTGGACGAAGCCTCGCAGCCGGTGCGCTTCTGGGCCAACAAGTACAAGACCCGCTTCAACGAGGACCCGACCGTGTTCTCCGTCTACGGCTACAGCATCATCGACCAGTTCATCCAGGCCGCGCAGAAGGCCGGGCCCAGCCTCACGACCGACAGCTTCGTCGCCGCCATGGACACCATGCGCTTCGAGCCCGACATGTTCGGCAGTGCACCCAGCAGCTACAGCGCGACCAAGCGGCTGGGCAACAGCATCTCGCGCATGTCGCAGATCCAGGACGGCCGCTGGAAAGTCGTCTCGGACTATGTGAAGTGATCGGGAAGGAGCGGGCGCGCCAGGCCTCGGTGGCAGCGCGCCAATGCAATGTGTGTTCGTGTCATCGGCCGCAGCCAACGGCGGCCGCAGGAGGGTTGCTATGTCTCTTCGCACGTGTGGCGCGGCCGTGGCCGCCATCGTCCTGGCGGTGTCGCCGCTGGCCTGGGGCCAGCAACAGGGCGTGGGCAAGAACGAGATCCTGATCGGCAGCATCCAGGACCTCTCCGGCCCCCTGGCCGGCTACGGCAAGCAGGCCCGCAACGGCATGCAGTTGCGCGTGGACGAGGCCAACGAGCAGGGCGGGGTGCATGGCCGCAAGATCAAGCTGCTGGTGGAGGACAGCGGCTACGATCCCAAGCGCGCCGTGTTGGCGGCGCAGAAGCTCGTCAACCAGGAGAAGGTCTTCATCATCGCTGGCCACCTGGGCACCGCGCAGAACATGGCGGCCATGCCGGTGCAGTTCGACAAGAACATCGTCAACTTCCAGCCAATCACGGCGGGACGCGAGATGTACGAGCCGCTGCACCGGCTCAAGTACTCGTTCGCCGCCACCTACTACGACCAGATCCGCTCCATGCTGCCGACGCTGGCCAGGGAGAAAAACGCGAAGAAGATCTGCATCATCTACCAGGACGACGACTTTGGACTGGAGGTGCTGCGCGGCGCCGAGGCCGGGCTCAAGACCATGAACATGGAACTGGGCGAGAAGACCAGCTTCAAGCGCGGCGCCACCGACTTTTCCTCGCAGGTGGCGCGGCTCAAGGCCGCCAGCTGCGACTTCGTGGTCCTCGGCACCATCATCCGCGAGACCATCGGTGCAATCGCCGAGGCACGCAAGACCGGCTTCTCGCCGACCTTCTTTGCCTCCAGCGGCGCCTACACGGACCTGATCCACAAGCTCGGCGGCAAGAACATGGACGGGCTGTATGCCGCCATGGGTGCACAGCATCCCTACCTGGACGAGGCCTCGCAACCGATCCGCTTTTGGGCCAACAAGTACAAGACGCGCTTCAACGAAGACCCGACCGTGCTCTCGGTCTATGGCTACACCATCCTCGACCAACTGCTGCAGGCCGTGCAGAAGGTCGGTCCCAATCTCACGACCGACAGCTTCGTGAAGACCATGGACACCATGAGCTATCCGACGGACATGTTCGGTGCCGCGCCGTCCAGCTACAGCGCCACCAAGCGCCTGGGCACCGACGAGTCGCGCCTGTCGCAGATCCAGGACGGCCGCTGGAAAGTGGTGTCCGGCTACGTCAAGTGACGCAGATTCGTCGTCGTTCCGTTCAAAGAATGTGAGAAATCGGCTCCAACGGCCGCCCTGCCATGGCGGTCCAAGGGAGCCTGCACATGTCCATCCGTGCCTTGGTGGCCGCTTCGGCGGCCCTTGTCGTCTGCTGTGCCGCGCTGGCCTGGGGCCAGCAGCAAGGCGTCGGCAAGACCGAGGTGCCGATCGGCACGACGACAAGAATGTCATCAACTCCTACCCGATGGTGCCGCGGGCTGCGACTTCGTGGTGCCGGGCACCGTCATCCGCGAGACCGTCGGCACGTTGGGCGAGGCGCGCAAGACCGGGTTCGCGCCAATCTTCTTCGGCGCCGTGGGCGTCTGCACCGACCTGATCCCCAGGCTCGGTGGCAAGGGGATGGACGGGCTCCACGCCGCCATCACGGCGCAGCACCCGTGCCTGGCGAGGCGGCGCAGCCGATCCGCTTGTGGCCAACAAGTACAAGACGTGCTTCGGCGAAGACCCGGCCGTGTGCTCCGCCTATGGCTACACCATCATCGACCAGTTCATCCAGGCCGCGCAGAAGGCCGGGCCCCAGCTCACGACCGACAGCTTCGTGAAGACCATGGACGGGATGCGTTTCGAGGCGGACATGTTCGGCCTGCCGCCCAGCACTTACAGCCCGACCAAGCGTCTGGGCAACGACGCCTCGCGCCTGGCGCAGATCCAGGACGGGCGCTGCAAGATGGTGTCGGGCTACATCCACGAGCCCCCGCGCTACAGTGGTGCGGCCCAACGAGAAGGAGACACGCGCCCATGGCGGACGACATCAGCACCCTGCGCCGCATCCTGCACGCCCACCGGCGCATCGCCGTGGTCGGCCTGTCTGCCGAATGGCACCGGCCGAGCTACTTCGCGGCCAGGTACATGCAGCAGCATGGCTATGACATCTTGCCCGTGAACCCGCGCTATGCCGGTGGCGAGGTGCTGGGCCGGCCGTGCGTGGCCAGCCTGGTGGACCTTGCCGGGCCCGTGGACATGGTCGACGTGTTCCGCCGCACCGAGGACGTGCTGCCGATCGCGCAGCAGGCCATCGCCATCGGCGCCAAGTGCCTGTGGCAGCAGATCGGCGTGGTCAACGAAGAGGCCGACGCGCTGGTGCGCGCGGCCGGGCTGGACAGCGTGATGGACCGCTGCGTGAAGATCGAGCATGCGCGGCTGTTCGGCGGGCTGCACTGGGCAGGTGTGAACACGCGTGTGGTCTCGGCCAAGCGTCCGCTGGTGCGCTGACATGGATCGCCAGTTCCATCCAGAGACCCTGGCCATCCACGCCGGCCAGATCCCCGACGCGGCCACGGGCGCCCGCGCGCTGCCGATCTACCAGACCACGAGCTTCGTGTTCGACAGCGCCGAGCATGCGGCCGCGCTGTTCAACCTGCAGACCTTCGGCAACGTCTACTCGCGCCTGTCCAACCCCACGGTGGCGGCGCTGGAGGAGCGCGTGGCCGCGCTCGAGGGCGGCCGTGCGGCCGTGGCCAGCGCCTCGGGCATGGCGGCCGAGGCCATGGCGCTCATGACCATCCTTTCGGCCGGCGACCATGTGGTGGCGGCCGGCGCGCTGTACGGCGGCACGGTCACCATGCTGGCGGTCAATCTGAAGAAGTTCGGCATCGAGACCAGCTTCGTCGATGCCACCGACCCGCAGGCCTTCGCCGCCGCGATGCGGCCCAACACGCGTGCGGTGTTCGCCGAGACCCTGGGCAACCCCAGTCTCACGGTGCTGGACATCGCGGCCGTGGCCGAGGTCGCCCATGCCCACGGCGTGCCGCTGGTGGTGGACAACACCGTGCCCAGCCCCTGCCTGTGCCAGCCGCTTGCGCTGGGCGCCGACATCGTCGTGCACTCGGCGACCAAGTACCTGGCCGGCCACGGCACCACGCTGGGCGGCGTGATCGTAGAAAGCGGCAAGCCGCACGGCAACTTCGCCTGGAACAACGGCAAGTTTCCGGGCATGACCGAGCCCTCGCCGGGCTACCACGGCGTGAAGTTCCACGAGACCTTCGGCGACTTCGCGTTCACGATGCGCGCGCGCATGGAGACGCTGCGCGTGTACGGCGCGGCCCTGTCGCCGATGTCGGCCTGGCAGATCCTGCAGGGCGTGGAGACGCTGCCGCTGCGCATGGAGCGCCATTGCAGCAATGCGCTCCAGGTCGCGCAGTTCCTGCAGCAGCATCCGCGCGTGGGCTGGGTCAACTACCCTGGCCTGCCGGACCATCCGCAGCATGCGCTGGTGCAGCGGCAGATGCGCGGTGCCTCGGGCCTGCTGGCCTTCGGCGTGCAGGGCGGCATGGAGGCCGGCGTGCGCTTCATCGAGTCGGCCCAGTTCATGAGCCACCTGGCCAACATCGGCGACACGCGCACGCTGATCATCCACCCGGCCAGCACCACGCACCGCCAGCTGGAGCCGGACCAGCAGCTTGCCGCGGGCGTGCTGCCGGACATGGTGCGGCTGTCGGTGGGCCTGGAGCACATCGACGACATCCTGTGGGACCTGGACCAGGCGCTGGCCGCGGTCGCTTGAAAACATTCGTCGCAACCTGCTGAAGGCGCCGCCTTGAGAATTGCGCCCTTCGCCCGAGGAGACAGCCCATGAACATCTACGAACAAGACCTCGACAAGAACCCCGCCAACCACGTGGCCCTGTCGCCCATGGGCTTCGTGGAGCGCACGGCCGAGGTCTTCGGCGACCTGCCGGCCGTGATCCACGGTCGGCGCCGCTACAGCTGGGCGCAGGTGCACGCGCGTTCGCGCCGGTTGGCAGCCGCCCTGCGCGCGGCGGGCGTGGGCCGCGGCAGCACGGTCAGCGTGATGCTGCCCAACACGCCCGAGATGGTCGAGGCGCACTATGCGGTGCCGGCCCTCAACGCTGTCCTCAATACGCTCAACACCCGGCTCGACGCCGAGCTGCTGGCCTGGCAGATGCACCACTGCGAGGCCCAGGTCCTGATCACCGACACCGAGTTCGCGCCCGTCATGGCCAAGGCGCTGGCGCTGCTGCAGAGCCAGCATGGCCGCACCCCGCTGGTCATCGACGTGGCCGACAGCGAGTACCCGGGCGAGCACCAGCGCCTGGGCGCGCACGACTACGAAGCCTGGCTCGGGGCCCACGCGCCGCTGGCGCGGCTGGACGGCCCGCAGGACGAGTGGGACGCCATCGCCATCAGCTACACGAGTGGCACCACGGGCGATCCCAAGGGCGTGGTCACGCACCACCGCGGCGCCTACCTCAACGCGGTCAGCAACATGGTGACCTGGACCATGCCGCAGTTCCCGCGCTATTTGTGGACCTTGCCGATGTTCCACTGCAACGGCTGGTGCT
>CAJYRH010000494.1 GCA_913776795.1 uncultured Pseudorhodoferax sp.
CAGGCGCCGCACTGGCCATGGTCGCAGCCCTTCTTTGTGCCGGTCAGGTCCAGGTGGTCGCGCAGGGCATCGAGCAGCGTGACGCGCGGGTCCAGTACGAGGCTGTGGCGGATGCCGTTGACCGTCATGTGCACCGCGTTGCCAGTCTCGCCAACAGATTTGCCTGGCACCTGCGCGCCGGCCGGCGCTGGCAGCGCTCCGGCGGCGGCACTCGCTGCCAGGAAGGTGCGGCGTGACAGCGCAGGGGAGCCGGCGGGGGCGTCGCCCGGCTGCGTGTGGGACGTGCACGTCCCTCGGTCCAGTGGGTGGTGTGGCATGGGCTTCAATGTAGGCACCCACCCCGCGCACGGGTTGCCCGATCCTGCATGCGTCTTGCCTGATCCACCGAATGTGGCGGGTCTTGGAGCGCGCCAGTGCGCGTGCCTTGGCGCTCCGCCGCACTGTCCTGGCGGCGCCGGGCCCTTCTACTTCGGTCGCACGAGCCGGGGCTGTGTGCCGCGCGGCCGCAGCGTGCCGGCCCGCACGGCCCGCACCGAAGCCGCCACCACCTCGGCCACCTGGCGCACTTCGGCCTGCACCGCCTCGTCGGCGTCCAGCGTGTCGTGGCTGTCGTGGTAGGGGCCGTAGTAGCCGATGTAGCGGTCCAGCTGCGCGGCGTGGCCAGCGTCCAGCAGTCCCATCCAGTCCAGCCAGTCGGCCAGATTGCGCCGGTGGACTTCCACGCCCGCCACGTCGCCGTGCACGACAAGGCCGTAGGTGCGGCCGGCCAGGTGCTTGGGAAAGTCCCAGCCGGCAGCCTCGATGGCCTTCGCCTCGGCGGCCTTCTTGCCGTGCGTGCTGGTCACGTCGGGGTTGCCGCCGTCGGCGCAGACCATGCGGTCGATCATGAGCTTGAGCGGGCTCGTCGACTGGTACCAGTAGGTCGGCGTGAGCAGGATCACGCCGTGCGCGGCCACCCAGCGCTCGTAGATCTCGGCCATCCAGTCGTTCGCCTGGCCCATGGCATGGTTCGGGTAGCAGCTGCACGGCCAGTGGCACAGCGGCATCGCCGTGCCCACGCAGCCCTTGCAGGGATGGATGGCGCGGCCGTACTCGGAGGTCACCAGGCTCAGGTCCAGCACGTCGGCCTGCATGCCCTGTGCCTGGACCACTTCACGCGCCATCTGCGTCAGGCGCCACGTCTTGGACATCTCGCCGGGGCAACTGCCGTCGTTGCGGGCGCTGGCGCAGACCAGCAGCACGCGCGACGGCGTGGCGGGGTCGGCCCAGGCGGCCTGCGCCTGGGCAAGCCGGTCGCGCGTCTGCAGCCACTCGACCGAAGTGTCGTACGCGGGATCGGCAAAGCCAGGCCCGGCCGGCCGCGTGATGGGTGCCTTGCGGCCCTCGTGGTAGGCATCCCAGGCGATGTCCTCGATCCGCGCGATCGCGTCCTGCGCCTGCGCATAGGCCGGATCGGTGAACTGGCGCATGAAGCGCAGGTGAAAGGTCTTGCGGTCCAGCGGCGCGGGGGCCTGGCCGGTGCGGATGTGGGTCATCGGTCGCCTTGTGGTCGTTGCTCTGGTGTTGGCGCCTGTCGACGCGCCGGTGCATCCTGCATCAGTGCCGGCGCCATGGCGATGGGACATCGGCGTGACGCCGTGTCGGCCAGCGCCGAACCATGCGGGCCTGCCCGTGTGGGCTGGGCGCTGCCCCACGCTAGCGGCAGATGCCGAAAGGCCCGCGGTCGAAGTGGAAGTGGTCGGCGTGGGCCTGGTTGTACTCAGGCCCGAGCACGCCCTTGAACAGGCCGCAGGCGCCCCGGTGGACCGACTGCAGGAACTGCGCTGGGGGCCCGGGCCGGCTCCAGTCCCGGGCCACGCTGATGCGCCGGCCGTCCTGCAGCACGAAGCCCGCCAGGTCCACGGCATTCGCCGTGGCGTGTTGGCTGCGCCGGCCAGCGGTGCCGGCGACGTTGCGGCAGGCATAGCTGCCATAGTGCTCCAGGCTGCGCACCGGCGTGCCGAACCACAGCTGCGCCTGGGGCTGCATCACATGCCGCTCCCAGAGCGCGAGCGACGCGGCGGCCGCGCAGGTCATCGTCAGCGGCGGCCCGATGGACACGGCCGTGCGCTGGACCTGGATGGCGTCGTGCATGCCGCAGCCCGGCCCGGTGTCGCGGTCGGCGACCGGCTGGAAGCGCCAGGGAGTGGTGGCCATCAGCGCCAGGCAGGCCCCGGGCTGTGCCGCCAGGCGCTGCAGCTTGTGCGGTGTGAGCCAGTTGGGCGGGTCCGCGTAGTGCAGCGGCGCCCACGGGTTGTGGCGGTCTGGCAGCGTCCACCAATGCCCGTGCGTCGCCACGGCGGCCAGGCCGGCGCAGGCCAGCACGGCCAGCAGCCATTTCATCGGTGTGGTCCGACGCTCAGCGCCGCCCGAATGGCGGCTGCCCGCGCCAGTAGCGGATGACCAGCCAGCCGCCCAGCAGTCCGCCCAGGTGGGCGAAGTGCGCCACGCCGCTGGCGCTGCCCGTCACGCCCAGCGTGAGTTCGATGGCGCCGTAGAGC
The DNA here is from genome assembly GCA_913776795.1 of uncultured Pseudorhodoferax sp. The sequence goes on from CAJYRH010000494.1 coordinate 2,541, forward strand.
ATCACGAATGCCCAGGCCGGCATCGGGATCGGCGGCAGCAGCGGCGTGATGCGGCGCTGCGGGAACACCATGGCAAAGCCCATC
>CAJYRH010000495.1 GCA_913776795.1 uncultured Pseudorhodoferax sp.
GCAGCGGTTCCCCGTCCGCGTCGTCGGCGTCGACGTCAAGGAGCAGTCGCGGCGCCACAACAGCGAGGTCGCCCGGCAGCTCGGCGTCGAGGACCGGATCACCTTCGTCACCGCCGGCATCGAGGACGTCGCGCTCGACGAGCACCCCGACATCGTCCTCGCCCTGCACGCCTGCGACACCGCCACCGACGACGCGATCCGCTTCGGCCTGCAGAAGGAGGCCGCCAGCATGGTGCTGGTGCCCTGCTGCCAGGCCGAGGTGGCGGCCAGCCTGCGCCAGCACAAGGCGCTGGCACTGGCACGCACCCCGCTGGCCGAGCTGTGGCGCCATCCGCTGCACACGCGCGAGATCGGCAGCCAGCTGACCAATGTGCTGCGTTGCCTATACCTGGAGGCCTGCGGCTACCAGGTCACGGTGACCGAACTGGTCGGCTGGGAGCACAGCCTCAAGAACGAACTCATCGTGGCGCGCAAGGCCGCCCGCGGCAAGCGCAGTGCGGCCGAGCGCTTGGCCCAGTTGCTCGACGAATTCGGCCTGCAGGCGCTGCGCGACACCCGCTTCGACCTGCTGCCGGCCTAGCGCGACATGGCCCGCCTGCCCCGCCTGTCGCTGGCCGGCCAGGTCCACCACGTGTTGCAGCGGGGGAACAACCGGCAGCCCATCTTCACGACGGCCGAGGAGCACTCGGCCATGCTGCAGCTGCTGGCACAGGAGTGCCGCGCCGCGGGCGTGGCCCTGCATGCCTACGTGCTGATGCCGAACCACTTCCACCTGCTGCTGACGCCGCCCGAGGAGGGCGCGCTGTCGCACGCCCTGCAGGCCGTGGGCCGCACCTATGTGCGCCGCTTCAACCTGGCCCATGGCCGCAGTGGCACGCTGTGGGAGGGGCGCTACCGCTCCACAGTCCTGCAGCCCGAACGCTACCTGCTGCCCTGCATGGCCTATTTCGACCTGAATCCGGTGCGCGCGTCCCTGGTGCATGCGGCGCAGGATTACCCCTGGTCCAGCCACAGCCACTATGCGGGCCTGCGCAGCAATCCCTGGCTTGCGCCGCCGCCAGCGTACTGGGCGTTGGGCAACACGCCCTTTGCGCGCGAAGCGGCATACGCCAGCATGGTGCATGAGGGCGTCAACTCGGCGCAGCAGGCTGCACTGACGCGCTCCGTTCTGGGCGGCTGGGCGCTGGGAGACGACAGCTTTGTCGCGCGCCTGCAGCAGTCGGCGCCGCGCAGGCTCACGCCCAGCCAACCCGGACGTCCGCGCAAGGCCACCTGAGCGCTGTCGGCCACCGTGTACACACCGGCAGCCAACTGGGTGGATCTGATGTGTCCCCTAATAATTTCGGATGGAACAGCTCAGGTTTTAAAGAGGATCTGACCCCATTTGTTCCGCTTGGCATCCTTGTTGCAACGCACTATGCTCCGCTTCCCCCGCGATTGAGTGAAAACCCGAAGGAGTGCGTCGATGACCACGGATGCAGAGATCCAACACCTGGCCCAGCACGGCCTGTATTCCGCCGCACACGAACACGACGCCTGCGGCCTGGGCTTCGTGGCCCACATCAAGGGCGAGAAGCGGCACGACATCGTGACCCAGGCGCTCAAGATCCTGGAGAACATCGACCACCGCGGCGCCGTGGGCGCCGACAAGCTCATGGGCGACGGTGCCGGCATCCTGATCCAGATCCCGGACCTGCTGTACCGCGAAGAAATGGCCAAGCAGGGCGTGACGCTGCCGCCGGCCGGCGAGTACGGCGTGGGCGTGATCTTCCTGCCCAAGGAGCATGCCTCGCGCATGGCCTGCGAACAGGAGATCGAGCGCGCCATCAAGGCCGAAGGCCAGGTGCTGCTGGGCTGGCGCGACGTGCCGGTCAACAAGGACATGCCCATGTCCCCGGCCGTGCGCAAGACCGAGCCCATCCTGCGCCAGGTGTTCATCGGCCGCGGTGCCGATGTCATCGTGCAGGACGCGCTGGAGCGCAAGCTGTACGTGATCCGCAAGACCGCCAGCGCCAACATCCAGAACCTGGAATTGAAGCACTCCAAGGAGTACTACGTTCCCTCCATGTCCAGCCGCACCGTGGTCTACAAGGGCCTGCTGCTGGCCGACCAGGTGGGCGTGTACTACGTCGACCTGGCCGACGAGCGCTGCGTCTCGGCCATCGGCCTGGTGCACCAGCGCTTCTCGACCAACACCTTCCCCAAGTGGCCGCTGGCCCACCCGTACCGCTATGTCGCCCACAACGGCGAGATCAACACGGTGCGCGGCAACTACAACTGGATGCTGGCGCGCGAGGGCGTGATGTCCTCGCCTGTGCTTGCGGCCGACCTGGCCAAGCTGTACCCGATCAGCTTCGCCGGCCAGTCCGACACGGCCACCTTCGACAACTGCCTCGAACTCATGACCATGGCGGGCTACCCGATCGCCCAGGCCGTGATGATGATGATCCCCGAGCCCTGGGAGCAGCACGAGAAGATGGACGAACGCCGCCGCGCGTTCTACGAGTACCACGCCGCCATGATGGAGCCCTGGGACGGCCCGGCCTCCATCGTGTTCACCGACGGCCGCCAGATCGGCGCCACGCTGGACCGCAACGGCCTGCGCCCCTCGCGCTACATCATGACGGACGACGACATGGTCATCATGGCGTCCGAATCCGGCGTGCTGCCCATCCCCGAGCACAAGATCATCAAGAAGTGGCGCCTGCAGCCGGGCAAGATGTTCCTGATCGACCTGGAGCAGGGCCGCATGATCGAGGACGAGGAGCTCAAGTCGCTCGTCGTCAACACCAAGCCCTACAAGCAGTGGATCGAGAACCTGCGCATCAAGCTGGACGACCTGTCGGAAACCTCCGGCGCGCCGTCCGACAGCGCGGTCTCGCTGCTGGACCGTCAGCAGGCCTTCGGCTACACGCAGGAAGACATCAAGTTCCTGATGAGCCCCATGGCGCAGGCGGGCGAGGAGGGCATCGGCTCCATGGGCAACGACAGCCCGCTGGCCGTGCTGTCGAGCAAGAACAAGCTGCTCTACAACTACTTCCGCCAGATGTTCGCGCAGGTCACGAACCCGCCGATCGACCCGATCCGCGAAGCCATCGTGATGTCGCTCAACAGCTTCATCGGCCCCAAGCCCAACCTGCTGGACATCAACCAGGTCAACCCGCCCATGCGGCTGGAAGTGAGCCAGCCCATCCTGGACTTCGCCGACATGGCCAAGCTGCGCGACATCGAGCGCATCACCCAGGGCAAGTTCCGCTCGGCCACGCTGGACATCACCTACCCGGCCGACTGGGGCCGCGAGGGCGTGGAAGCCAAGCTCGCCTCGCTGTGCGCCGAAGCCGTCGATGCGATCAAGGGCGGCGCCAACATCCTGATCGTCAGCGACCGCGCGGTCAGCGCGACCCAGGTCGCGATTCCGGCCCTGCTGGCCTCCAGCGCCATCCACCAGCACCTGGTGCGCGAGGGCCTGCGCACCACGGCCGGCCTGGTCGTGGAGACCGGCAGTGCGCGTGAAGTCCACCACTTCGGCGTGCTGGCCGGCTACGGCGCCGAAGCCATCCACCCCTACCTGGCGATGGAAACGCTGGCCGCCATGCACGCCGACCTGCCGGGCGCGCTGTCGGCCGAGAAGGCCATTTACAACTACGTCAAGGCGATCGGCAAGGGCCTGTCCAAGATCATGTCCAAGATGGGCGTGTCGACCTACATGTCCTACTGCGGCGCCCAACTGTTCGAGGTCATCGGCCTGAACAGCAGCACCGTGGACAAGTACTTCACCGGCACCGCCAGCCGCGTGGAAGGCATCGGCGTCTTCGAGATCGCCGAGGAAGCGCTGCGCATGCACGCGGCCGCCTTCGGCGACGACCCGGTGCTGGCCAGCA
>CAJYRH010000496.1 GCA_913776795.1 uncultured Pseudorhodoferax sp.
CTGCAGGCCGAAGTCCTGGAACTCAAGGCACCGGTGGAAGCTGCCGCCAAGGGGCTGGTCATCGAAGCCCAGCTCGACAAGGGCCGCGGCCCGGTCGCGACGGTGCTGGTGCAGTCCGGCACGCTCAAGATCGGCGACGTGGTGCTGGCCGGCTCGACCTCGGGCCGCGTGCGCGCCATGCTCGACGAGGATGGCCGTCCGTCCAAGGAAGCCGGACCGTCGATTCCGGTCGAGATCCAGGGTCTCACGGAAGTGCCGCAGGCCGGCGACGAGTTCATGGTCATGGCCGACGAGCGCCGTGCCCGCGAGATCGCCACCTACCGCGCCGGCAAGTTCCGCAACACCAAGCTGGCCAAGCAGCAGGCCGCCAAGCTGGAGAACATGTTCTCCGACATGACGGCGGGCGAGGTCAAGACGCTGCCCATCATCCTCAAGGCCGATGTGCAGGGTTCGCAGGAAGCGCTGTCGCAGTCGCTGCTCAAGCTCTCGACCGACGAGGTCAAGGTGCAGCTGGTCTACAGCGGCGTGGGCGGCATCAGCGAGTCCGACATCAACCTGGCGATCGCCTCCAAGGCGGTGGTCATCGGCTTCAACGTGCGTGCCGACGTCGGCGCGCGCAAGCTGGCCGAAGGCAACGGTGTGGACCTCAAGTACTACAGCATCATCTACGACGCCGTGGACGAGCTGAAGACCGCCATGGCCGGCATGCTGGCGCCCGAGAAGCGCGAAGAGATCATCGGCCATGCCGAGATCCGCACGGTGTTCGTGGCCTCCAAGATCGGTACGGTCGCCGGTTCCTACGTGCTCGACGGCGTGGTGCAGCGCAATGCCCACTTCCGCCTGCTGCGCGATAACGTGGTCATCTACACGGGCGAGGTCGAGTCGGTCCGCCGCATGAAGGACGATGTCAAGGAAGTGCGCGAAGGCTTCGAGTGCGGTATCAAGCTGCGCAACTACAACGACATCCGCGAAGGCGACCAGCTCGAGATCTTCGAGATCAAGGAGATCGCGCGGACGCTGTGACCACCCCCGTCTGCGCGCTGCGCGCTCCGCCAAGCCCTCGAGGGGCGTCGTCTGCGGCCTGGCAAAGCCAGTTCCGCGACGGCTGCTGGCACCGGGAGCGCCATGCAAGCACCAGGGTGTCCGTCAAGCCGCCGAAACACTGACATGCCAGCCAAGAAGTCCGCCGCACCGAACCGCAGCCTGAAGGTGGCCGACCAGATCCAGCGCGATCTGACGGAGATCATCGCGCGCGAGTTGAAGGACCCGCGCGTGGGCATGGTCACCGTGCAGGCCGTCGAGGTCACGCCGGACTACGCCCATGCCAAGGTGTTCTTCACCGTGCTGGTGGGCGATCCGGGCGAGACGCAGGACGCACTGAACCAGGCCGCGGGTTTCCTGCGCAACCATCTGTTCAAGCGCCTGCACATCCACACCGTGCCGACGCTGCACTTCCATTTCGACCGCACCACCGAGCGTGCCGCCGACATGAACGCGCTGATTGCGCGCGCCGTCGCCTCGCGTTCCAAAGACGACTGACCCATGCAAGCGCCACGCACCAGGGTGCAGCGGCGCCCTGTGCATGGGGTGTTGCTGCTCGACAAGCCGCTGGGGTTCTCCAGCAACGACGCCTTGCAGAAGGCGAAGTGGCTGCTGCGCGCCGAAAAGGCCGGGCACACCGGCACGCTGGACCCGCTGGCCACCGGCGTGCTGCCGCTGTGCTTCGGCGCGGCGACCAAGTTCAGCCAGCTGCACCTGGACGCCGACAAGACCTACGAGACCACGGTGCGCCTGGGTGTCACGACGACCACGGCCGATGCCGAAGGCGACATCGTGCTGCAGCGGCCCGTGGCCTGCAGCGTGGGCCAGGTGGTCGAGGTGCTGGACCGCTTCATGGGCCCCATCGCCCAGCTGCCGCCCATGCACAGCGCGCTCAAGAAGGACGGCCGCGCGCTGTACGAGTATGCGCGGGCCGGCCAGACGGTCGAGCGCCAGCCGCGCAACGTTGTCATCCATGAACTCGAACTGCTCGACATGCAGCTCGATGGCGATGCACCTTTCCTGCGCCTGCGCGTGCAGTGCTCCAAGGGCACCTACATCCGCACGCTGGGCGAGGACATCGGTGAAGCGCTGGGCTGCGGAGGCCACCTGGTGGCGCTGCGCCGCGTAGCCACCGGTCCGTTCGAAGCCGCGCAGTGCATCTCTCTGCAGGACCTCGAAGCCCTGCCCGAACAGCAGCGCCTGGCACGGCTGCTGCTTTGCGAAGCCCTGCTGCCCGAACACACGCGCGTCACGCTGTCCGGGCAGGATGCAGGCCGTTTTTTGTCGGGCATGCGCAGGCGTGGTGCCTGGCCCGACGCCGATGCCGCCGCGGTGTTCGGCGACCAACCGCATGCCCTCCTGGGCACCGCCCACGTCAAGGCCGGGGAGCTGATCCCGTCCCGGCTGCTGAGCCCGACCGAAATCCAACAGATCCTGGAAACCCAAGCATGAGCAAACAGATCCGCAACATCGCCATCATCGCCCACGTCGACCATGGCAAGACCACCATGGTCGACCAGCTGCTGCGCCAGAGCGGCACCTTCGCCGAGCACGAGAAGGTCGTCGACACCGTGATGGACAACAACGCCATCGAAAAGGAGCGCGGCATCACCATCCTGGCGAAGAACTGCGCCGTGACCTGGAAGGGCACGCACATCAACATCGTCGACACCCCGGGCCACGCGGACTTCGGTGGCGAGGTGGAGCGCGCGCTGTCCATGGTCGACGGCGTGGTGCTGCTGATCGATGCGCAGGAAGGCCCGATGCCGCAGACGCGCTTCGTGACCAAGAAGGCGCTGGCGCTGGGCCTGAAGCCCATCCTGGTCGTCAACAAGGTCGACAAGCCGGGCGCGCGCCCGCAGCACGTGGTCAACGCCGCGTTCGACCTGTTCGACAAGCTCGGTGCCACCGACGAGCAGCTGGACTTCCCCGTGGTCTATGCCTCGGGCATCAACGGCTGGTCCTCGCTGGAAGAGGGTGCACCGGGCGAGCAGTGGGGCTCCGACATGTCGGCCCTGTTCGACACCGTGCTCCAGCACGTGCCCTCGCAGAACGGCGATCCGGCCGCGCCGTTGCAGCTGCAGATCTCGGCGCTCGACTTCTCCACCTTCGTCGGCCGCATTGGCGTGGGCCGCATCAGCCAGGGCACGATCAAGCCCATGATGGATGTGGTCGTCATGGAAGGCCCGGACGGCAAGTCCTACAAGGGTCGCGTGAACCAGGTATTGACCTTCCAGGGCCTGGACCGGGTGCAGGCCACCGAGGCCGGTCCCGGCGAGATCGTGCTGATCAACGGCCTGGGCGACATCGGCATCGGCGTGACCATCACCGATCCGGCCAGCCCCATGCCCCTGCCCATGCTCAAGGTGGACGAGCCCACGCTGACCATGAACTTCTGCGTGAACACCAGCCCGCTGGCCGGCCGCGAAGGCAAGTACGTGACCAGCCGCCAGATCTGGGACCGCCTGCAGAAGGAACTGCAGCACAACGTGGCTCTGCGTGTGAACGAGACCGACGAGGAAGGCGTGTTCGAGGTCATGGGCCGCGGCGAACTGCACCTGACCATCCTGTTGGAAAACATGCGTCGCGAAGGCTACGAGATGGCCGTGTCCAAGCCGCGCGTGGTGTTTCGCACCATCGATGGCGAGAAGCACGAGCCCATCGAACTCGTGACGGCCGACATCGAGGACGCCCACCAGGGCGGCGTGATGCAGGCGCTCGGCGAACGCAAGGGCGAACTCGTGAACATGGAGCCGGACGGCCGTGGCCGCGTGCGCCTGGAGTACCGCATCCCGGCGCGGGGCCTGATCGGCTTCACCAACGAGTTCCTGAATCTCACGCGCGGATCGGGCCTCATCAGCAACATCTTCGACAGCTACGAGCCGCACAAGGGCGAGATCGGCGGCCGCAAGAACGGCGTGCTGATCTCCATGGACGACGGTGAGATCTTCACCTACGCGCTGGGCAAGCTGGACGACCGTGGCCGCATGTTCGTGCGCGCCAACGACCCGGTGTACGAAGGCATGATTGTCGGCATCCACAGCCGCGACAACGACCTCGTGGTCAACGCCACGCGCACCAAGCAGCTGACCAACTTCCGCGTGTCCGGCAAGGAAGACGCGATCAAGATCACGCCGCCGATCGACCTCACGCTGGAGTACGGCGTCGAGTTCATCGAGGACGACGAGCTGGTCGAGATCACGCCCAAGAGCGTGCGCCTGCGCAAGCGCTACCTCAAGGAACACGAGCGCAAGCGCGCCAGCCGCGAAGCCTGATCGCGGCTTCTACGTACAGGGTTAACCCTTGAGACGGCCTCTGGATCTCCAGAGGCCGTTTTGCTTGCGCATCTGGAAGCCCGGAAGGGTGGGCCGATGCCGGACTGGAATTTCTTTTTGAATCAACGGCTTGCTGCACTCTGCAGGGTGGCACATGCATTGCAAAGTGGTTTCTTTCTCCACCCAAAGAGACAAGCCATGGATCCTGTCGCCAAGCCCCGTCCGTTCTACCGCTCCCTGTACTTCCAGGTCATCACCGCCATCGTGATCGGCGTGCTGCTCGGGCACTTCTATCCCGACACCGGCGCCGCGATGAAGCCGCTGGGCGACGGCTTCATCAAGCTGATCAAGATGATCATCGCGCCCATCATCTTCTGCACGGTGGTGGTCGGCATCGCCGGCATGGAGGACATGAAGCGCGTCGGCAAGACCGGCGGCTATGCGCTGCTGTATTTTGAGATCGTCAGCTCGATCGCGCTCGTGGTCGGCCTGGTCATCATCAACATCGTCAAGCCCGGTGCGGGCATGAACGTGGACGTGAGCCAGCTCGACACCAAGGGCATCGCGGCCTACACCAAGCCCGGCCAGATGCAGGGCACGGTGGACTTCCTGCTGCAGGTGATCCCGAGCACCGTGGTCGATGCCTTCGCCAAGGGCGAGATCCTGCAGGTGCTGCTGTTCTCCGTCATGTTCGGCTTCGCGCTGCACCGCTTCGGCGGCCGCGGCACGCTGGTGTTCGACTTCATCGAGAAGTTCTCGCACGTGCTGTTCGTGATCGTCGGCTACATCATGAAGGTCGCGCCCATCGGCGCCTTCGGTGCCATGGCCTTCACGATCGGCAAGTACGGCGTGGGCTCGCTGGTGCAGCTGGGCCAGCTCATGGCCACTTTCTACGCCACCTGCCTGCTGTTCATCTTCGGCATCCTCGGGGCGATCGCCAAGGCGCACGGCTTCTCGGTCTGGAAGTTCATCAAGTACATCAAGGAAGAACTGCTGATCGTTCTGGGCACCTCGTCCAGCGAGTCGGTGCTGCCGCGCATCATGGCCAAGCTGGAGAACCTGGGCGTGCGCAAGTCCACGGTCGGCCTGGTCGTGCCCACGGGCTACTCGTTCAACCTGGACGGCACCTCGATCTACCTGACCATGGCCGCGGTGTTCATCGC
>CAJYRH010000497.1 GCA_913776795.1 uncultured Pseudorhodoferax sp.
TCCGGATTCGATTCCTGTATCAGACGGGCGCAAATCGGTATTGGACGTCCTATCGGGGCAGCGGTATGGTCGGCCGCACCTACACGTGATGGAGACAAGTGCATGCCGCATCGCCGCGCCCTGCTCGCCCTGGCCGCCCTGACCTTCCTTCCCGGCATGCCGGCACAGGCCCAGGACTTCCCGCACAAGCCGATCAAGTTCGTCGTGCCCTTCCCGCCGGGCAGCGGCACCGACACCTCGGCCCGCTACTTCGGCAAGAAGCTCTCCGAGCTGACGGGCCAGCCCGTGGTGGTGGAGAATAAGGCCGGCGCCAACGGTTTCCTCGCGGTGCAGGCCGTGCTGGCCGCGCCGGCCGATGGCTACACGGTCTTCGTGGGCAGCAACTCCACGCTGGCCGTGAACGTGGCGCTGTTCAAGTCCCTGCCCTACGACCCGGTCACCGACTTCGCGCCGCTCAGCATGATGATGCGCTCGCCCGCGCTGCTGATCGTTCCGGGCGCCTCTCCGCACAAGACGCTGGCCGAGCTCGTCGCCGCGGCGAAGGCGAAGCCGACCGCGCTGAACTACGGCGCCGGCTCGGCCGGCTACCAGCTGATGGCCGAGTTGTTCAACGACGCGGCCAGGGTGCAGACCACGCACGTGCCCTTCAAGGGCGCCAACGAGGCCGTGGCGGCCGTGGCCGGCGGCACCGTGGACCTGGCCTTCGCCGAGATGACCAGCGCGCAGGAGATGGTCAAGAGCGGCCGCATCCGCGCGCTGGCCGTGGCCTCCGACAAGCGCACCGTGGCGCTGCCCGATGTCACCACCGCCACGGAAGCCGGCCTGGCCGGCTTCACGGCCTACACCTGGGTCGGCGCCATGGTCGCGGCCAAGACGCCCAAGGCCGAGGCCGACAAGCTGGCCGCGCTGCTGACGCAGATCGAGCGCCTGCCCGAGACGCGTGCCTTCTACGAGCGCATCGGCGCCGAGGTCATGCAGGGCGGCCCGCAGGAGATGCGCGCCTTCCAGGCAGAAGAGATCCGGCTGTGGAAGCGCATTGCGGCGCAGGCCAAGGTGGAGTTGCAGTGAGATCCATGTTTTGGCGGAGCGCCCGGGCGGCGGCAGCGGGCCTGCGTTCTCCGGCCCACGCTCGCGGAAACCGGCAGCGGATTGCAGGGCACATGCCCTTGAACACCGGCAGCACGCCTGCTGCGCATCTCGCCATCGCGAATGGTGCCTGCGCCCGCAGACCCACTGCCACCGCCCAACACGGAGGTGACGCACAAGTGCGAACGCGCCGGTCGTGCACCGTCGCACAAGCGCGCCGTGAGGCAGGTGGTGCGGACATGCGGGCACAGGGGCCATTCGCGGCCCAGAGATGGCTCGCGCGGCACGCCAGTGGCGAGAGAGCGCGACCTGCCGCAGCCACCGACGCCGCCCGCGAGCGTGCCCCGGAGAACGCGTGTCTGCACCGCCTGCCCTTTGGGCCACGACACCCAAACACCATCACCGAAAAAGCAACATGAGCACACCAGAAGGCGCCCTCTCCGGCATCCGCGTGCTGGACCTCTCGCGCGTGCTGGCCGGCCCCTGGGCCACGCAGCTGCTCGGCGACCTGGGCGCCGAGGTCATCAAGGTCGAGCGCCCCGGCGCGGGCGACGACACGCGCACCTGGGGCCCGCCCTTCGTGCGCGACGGCCAGGGCGCACCGACCACGGACGCGGCCTACTACCTCTGCACCAACCGCAACAAGCGCTCGATCACGGTGGACATGCAGACGCCGGCGGGCCAGCGGCTGCTGCAGGAGCTCGCGCAGCAGAGCGACGTGGTGGTCGAGAACTTCAAGACCGGCAGCCTGGCGCAATACGGCCTGGACTACGCCACGCTGTCGGCGCTGAACCCGCGCCTGGTCTACTGCTCGATCACGGGCTTCGGCCAGACCGGTCCTTATGCGCAGCGCGCGGGCTACGACTTCCTGATCCAGGGCATGGGCGGGCTCATGAGCATCACGGGCCAGCCCGACGGTGCGCCCGGCGCCGGTCCCATGAAGGTCGGCGTGGCGCTGACCGACATCCTGACCGGCCTGTACGCGGCCAACGCCATCCAGGCCGCGCTGCATGCACGCACGCGCACGGGCCGCGGACAGTACATCGACCTGGCGCTGCTCGACGTGGGTGTGGCCTGTCTCGGCAACCAGGCCATGAACTACCTGCACAGCGGCCAGGCGCCGCAGCGCATGGGCAATGCCCATCCCAATACCGTGCCCTACCAGGACTTCCCGACGGCCGACGGCCACATGATCCTGGCCACGGGCAACGACGGCCAGTACGCGCGCTTCTGCGAGGCAGCAGGCCATCCCGAATGGGCAAGCGACCCGCGCTTCGTGCGCAACACAGGCCGGCTGCAGCACCGCGATGTGCTGATCCCGCTGCTGCGCTCGGCCACCGTGCAACGCAGCACGGCCGACTGGATCGCGCTGCTGGAGAAGGCCGGCGTGCCCTGCGGGCCGATCAACACCATCGCCGACGTGTTCGCCGATCCGCAGGTGCGCGCGCGCGGCCTGCAGATGGCGATGCCGCATGCGGCCGGCGCCGATGTGGCGCTGGTGGCCAACCCGATCAGGATGTCGGACACCCCGGTGCAGTACCGCGAGGCCCCGCCCCAGCTGGGCCAGCACACGCGCGCGGTGCTGCACGACGTTTTGCACATGAGCGAGAAGGACATCGATGAACTGCAACGACAAGGGGCCCTGGGCGCATGACGAAGCCAAGTCCGGCCCATCGGGGTTCGCATCCCTCCACCCCGGCGAGCCTGCGCCGGCGGCCAGCCCGGCGGTGCTGACATGAGCGCGCTCGATTCCCTGGCGCTGACGGCGATCCCGGCCGAAGACG
>CAJYRH010000498.1 GCA_913776795.1 uncultured Pseudorhodoferax sp.
CGCGGCCATCCACCTGGAGGACCAGGTGGCGCCCAAGCGCTGCGGCCAGATGGCCGGCATCCGCCTGATCGATGCGGCAGAGAACGCTCGCCGCCTGCGCTGCGCCGTGCAGGCGCGCGCAGGCGACGGCCTGCTCATCATCGGCCGCACCGACGCGCTGCCGGCGGCCGGCATCGACGAGGCCGTGGCGCGCGCCCAGCGCTACCAGGACGCGGGCGTGGACCTCGTGTTCGTCGACGGCATCAAGACCGTGGCCGAGGTCGAGGCCGTCGCGCGCCGCGTGGCCGGGCCCAAGGTCGTCTCCATCGTCGACGGCACGCCGGCCGTGGCCTTGGCGGCGCCCGAACTGCAGGCCATGGGCTTTGCCATCGTGTTCCATGCCGTCACGGCCCTGTTCAGCGCAGCGCGCGCCGTGCAGGAGTCGCTGGCCGCCCTGCACGCTGGCGGCACACCGGGCGCGCTGGCGCAGCCCGGCCTGTCCTATGCCGCCTTTGCCGACACCGTCGGCCTGGCACACCACCAGCAGCTGGACGAACAGTTCGGCGCGAGCACGTGACTCTCCCCCGTTTGGATGTCTCACTGCGTGCAGACATCCCATACCCCCCAGCGGGGCACACCCAGCGGGCGGGCGGAGCCAGTTCCGCGGGTGTGCTGGCACGGCCTTCTTCCCGGTTTTTGCAGATGTAGCCCCCCGCCCCAACGACAGTTCACCCCAAGGACATTGCCATGAGCACCCCTGTTTCCCACGCCGGCATCTGGCCGGCGCTGCTGACGCCCCTGAACGCCGACCTGTCCATCGACATCCCCAAGTTCGCACGGCACGCCAAGGCCTTGATCGACGGCGGCTGCGCCGGCGTGACGCCGTTCGGCACCACGGGCGAAGGCCCCTCGTTCACGGTGGCCGAGCGTCGCGCCGCGCTGGAAGGCTTGATCGCCGGGGGTGTGCCGGCCGAGCGCATCCTGGTCTCGACCAGCTGCGCCGCGCTGCCCGACACGCTGGAGCTCACGCGCCATGCCCTGTCGGTGGGCGCCACGCGCTGCCTGATCCTGCCGCCGTTCTTCCTCAAGGGCGTGCCCGACCAGGGCATCATCGATTCCTACCGCTATGTGATCGACGGCGTGGCCGATGCGCGCCTGCGCCTGGTGCTCTACCACATCCCGCAGGTGTCGGGCGTGGGCCTGTCGCACCAGGTCATCGCCACGCTGCGCCTGCTGTACCCCGACGTCGTCGTCGGTCTGAAGGACAGCGGCTGCACGCGTGCCGACTCCGTGGCCTATGCCGAGGCCTTCATGCCCGGCATGCAGGTCTGGGTCGGCAACGAGCCCGACCTGCCCACCATGGGGGCGCGCGGCAGCCTGGGCGCTGTGAGCGGCATCGCCAACGTGATGCCGCACCTGGTCGGACGCCTGGCGCTGGCGCAGGGCGACGAGGCCGCGCAGCACGACCTGCAGCGCGTGCGCGCCTTCCTGGACATCCTGGGCGGCTACGGCATGACCGCCGCGTTCAAGGCCATCATGGCCATCCTCGACAACGACGCCGGCTGGCGCCGCGTGCGGCCGCCGCTGGTGGCGCTGGACGCGTCCGAGCTGGCGCGCATCGAAGCGCAGATGGCCACGTTCGCGCTGGACCGCAGCAAGGACTGAGCATGTCGGTGTTTCACAGCCCTGGCGCGCCGCCCGCAGGGCACAGCGCCGCGTCGCAATCGAGTGCGCCAAAGGCCGCGGAGCAGGCCATGCCAGGGCACCCGCGGAGCGGGCTCTGCCAGGCCGCTGGGTGCGCCACTGGAAGGGGATGGGATGTCTGCACGCCGTGAGACATCCAAACGGGGTGGGCCCGCTACTGTCGTCTGCATCGCCAGCTGGAATGCCGACCTGGTGTCGCGCGTCGCGCGGCCCATGGCGCGCGGAGAGACCGTGCTGGCGCGGTCCTTCGACATCAGCCCCGGCGGCAAGGGCTCGAACGCGGCCGTGGCCTGCGCGCGCCAGGGCGCGCGCACGGCCGTTGTCGCGCGCCTCGGGCGCGACGACTTCGGCCGCATGGGCCTGGAACTGTGGGCACGCGAGGGCATCGTGACCACGCATGTGGAGCAGGCCGAGGGCGAGCGCAGCGGCGTGGCGCAGATCCTCGTGTTCGACGACGGCGACAACAGCATCGCGGTGGCGCCGGGCGCGGGCGCCGGCCTGGGGGCGGCCCAGGTGCAGGCCGCGCACGCCACCATCGCGGCCGCCCGCGTCGTGATCGCCTCCAACGAGGTGCCGCAGGCCGCCACGCTGGCCGCCTTCCGCATCGCGCGCGCCGCCGGCGTGACCACGCTGCTGAATCCGGCACCGGCCGCCGCTTTGCCTGACGAACTGCTGGCCCTGACCGACCTGCTGACGCCCAACGAAACCGAGCTGCGCAGTCTGGCCGACCTGCCGCCCGAGGCGCCGCTGGAGCAGGGCGCGCAGCGCCTCCTGGCCTGTGGCGTGGGCGCCGTGCTGGCCACGCTGGGCGCGGATGGCTGCCGGCTCTGGCGCCGGGGGGCCGCGCCGCTGTCCGTCCCGGGCTGGCGCATGGACGCCGTGGCCGACACGATCGGCGCCGGCGACACCTTCAATGGCGCGCTGGCCGCGGCGCTCGCGCGTGGCCTGCCACTGGAGCAGGCGATGCAGCGCGCCAATGCCGCGGCCGCGCTGTCGGTCATGGGGAAGGGCGCCATCGGCGGCATGCCGACGGCAGCACAGGTGGACGGCTTGCTGGCGACGCCCGGCTGACTCAGGGCGCGCCGGCTGCAAAGGGGTTGGCGATGCGCACCGGCCCTATCCTCTCCCGCGTGTTCAGGTCTTCGCTGAACAGCGTGCTGCAACCGGCGGTTTGCGCGCTGGCCACGATGAGTGCGTCGTAGAACCCGAGGCTGCGCGTCTGGTGCAGATCCAGTCCCGCGCGGATGATCACCGGCGTCACCTGAACGATCTCGAACTGCTCGTACAGATCGAGCCGCGCGCGGATCTGTTGTAAAGGCATGCGCAGCTTCCGGATGGCGACGTTGCAGTACTCCTGCAGCACCTGTGTGGACAGCACGCCACTGGCTTCTGCATAGAGCCGTTTCAGCAGATCCAGCGCCGCCCGCTGCTTGGCGGGCAGGTCGCTCGCCTCCGCGTAGACAAGGATGTTCGTGTCGATGAAGCTGCGTTCGGCCATGGCTCAGCGTATGTTGGCTTCGTCGCGGTCGAAGTGCCAGCCGTCCAGCCGCGCGGTCGAACCCAGGCAGCTCGCCTCGAACTGGGCCCATTGTTGCTCGCGCTGGGCACTGCCCGCCAACTGCTCCAGGTAGTCGCGTACCGCCTGGTTCAGGCTCTTGCCCATCTTCTGGGCGGCGTCGCGGGCGCGCAGTGCCACCTGCTCGTCGACGGAAAGCGTGATGTTCATGGAAACTTCCAGATCGCACATATTATGTGCGCAAGTTTGATGTGTTTCAAGCTTGGCATGTTCCCTGCTGTGGCAGTGCATTCGCCGGCAGCCTTGCCGTCACAGGCACCGATGCGGTGACCGTGCACCAGGACAGCCCGAGAGGCGCCCCATTCCGGGGATACTCGCGGGTTACTCTGTATATACAGGTCTGCTCAAGCGAATGAGACTGCGCGGCGCGCGCCCTTCCCCGGGGTGCGCGCCGGCGACACCAGCGTTCCAAAGCGTTCAACCCCAACCCAGGAGGGCCGCATGGCCAAGACAGTTTTATCCAAGATCGCCACCGTGCTGGCCGCCGGCGCGCTGGCAGCCGTGGCCCAGGGCGCTGTGGCGCAGACCAAGGTCGTGATCGGCATGTCCGGCTGGACCGGCTTCGCGCCCCTGACGCTGGCCGACAAGGCCGGCATCTTCAAGAAGAACGGGCTGGACGTGGAGATCAAGATGATCCCGCAGAAGGACCGCCACCTGGCCCTGGCCTCCAAGTCCATTCAATGCGCCGCCACCACGGTCGAGACCCACGTCGCCTGGAACACCAACGGCGTGCCCATCGTGCAGATCGTGCAGCTGGACAAGTCCTACGGCGCCGACGGCATCGCCGTGCGCAACGACATCAAGACCTTCGCCGACCTCAAGGGCAAGACCGTGGCCGTGGACGCGCCCGGCACCGCGCCATACTTCACGCTGGCCTGGCTGCTCAGCAAGAACGGCATGAACATCAAGGACGTCAAGACGGTCACGCTGGCGCCGCAGCCGGCCGCCCAATCCTTCGTGACCGGCCAGAACGACGCCGCGGTGACCTACGAGCCCTACCTGTCCACCGTGCGCGACAACCCCAGCGCCGGCAAGATCCTGGCGACCACGCTGGACTTCCCGCACATCCAGGACACGCTGGGCTGCGCGCCGGATTTCCTGAAGGCCAACCCCGCCGCCGCCAAGGCGCTGGTGGATTCGTACTTCCAGGCGCTGGACATGATCAAGAGCGACACGGCCAAGGCCAACGAGATCATGGGCGGCGCGGTCAAGCAGACCGGCGAGGCCTTCGCCAAGTCCGCGGGCTTCCTGCGCTGGCAGGACAAGGCGGCCAACCAGAAGTTCTTCGCCGGTGAGCTGGAGACTTTCATGAAGGAGGCCGCGGTCATCCTGCAGGAGGCCGGCGTGATCCGCAAGCAGCCCGACAACTGGGCCGCCATGTACGACGCCAGCTTCATCAAGTAAGCAGGACAAAGATCTTCCTGCTGCGCGGCCCGATCCCGGGCCCGCGCTCATCGCCGTACGAAGGTACGGCTGCGGTGCCCGAGCCGACCTCGGCCCGCCCGCCACGGAATCTGCATGTCTTCCTCTGCACTCGAGACCAAGTCAAGCCCGCCAATGACCGAAGCCCGAACCCCTCGCCGGCGCCGCGGCATGGTGCCGCTGGAACCGGTCAGCCCGCAGTCCCGCTGGCTGCTGGGCCTGGCATTCTTCGTGCTGTTCGTGGCCGTGTGGGCGTTCTTCACGCTCGGCGGCTTCGTCTCGCCGACCTTCCTGGCCAGCCCCGTCACGATGGTGCAGGAAGCCTGGCTGCTGTTCACCGAGTACGACTTTCATGTCGACATCGGCATGACGGTGTGGCGGGTGTTCGGCGGCTTCATCCTGGCGGCCGTCGTCGCCGTGCCACTGGGCATCGCGATGGGCGCGTACAAGCCGGTCGAGGCCTTCCTCGAGCCCTTCGTCTCGTTCTGCCGCTACCTGCCCGCGTCGGCCTTCATCCCGCTCCTGATCCTGTGGGCCGGCATCGGCGAGACGCAGAAGCTGCTCGTGATCTTCATCGGCTCGGTGTTCCAGATCATCCTGATGGTGGCCGTGACCGTGGGCGGTGCGCGCAAGGACCTCGTGGAGGCCGCCTACACGCTGGGGGCCGACAGCCGCGGCATCGTGCGCCGCGTGCTGATCCCGGGCGCCGCGCCCGGCATCGCCGAGACGCTGCGCCTGGTGCTGGGCTGGGCCTGGACCTACGTGATCGTGGCCGAGCTGATCGGCTCGTCCTCGGGCATCGGCCACATGATCACCGACAGCCAGGCGCTCTTGAACACCGGCCAGATCATCTTCGGCATCATCGTGATCGGCCTGATCGGGCTGGTCTCCGACTTCATCTTCAAGGCGGTCAACAGGAAGCTGTTCGCCTGGGCCAGTCTGTGATGAGCAATCAACTCTCCATCCGTAGCGTCTCGCGCACCTTCACGAGCCCGGGCGGCAAGTCCACCCAGGCGCTGCTGCCGGTGGACTTCGAGGTGCGCAAGAACGATTTCGTGACCATCCTGGGCCCCTCGGGCTGCGGCAAGTCCACACTGTTGCGCATCGTCGCGGGCCTGGACCACCCGACCAGCGGCCAGGTGCTGCTGGACGGCCAGAACGTGGAAGGCCCGGGCGCCGACCGCGGCATGGTGTTCCAGAGCTACACGCTGTTCCCCTGGCTCAACATCGAGCAGAACATCCGCTTTGGCCTGCGCGAGCGCAACCTGCCCGAGGCGCAGCAGAAGGAGCGGGCCGACTACTTCATCGCCAAGGTCGGCCTGCGCGGTTTCGAGCAACACTTTCCCAAGCAGCTGTCGGGCGGCATGCAGCAGCGCACGGCCATCGCGCGCGCGCTGGCCAACGACCCCAAGATCCTGCTCATGGACGAGCCCTTCGGCGCGCTCGACAACCAGACCCGCGTGCTCATGCAGGAGCTGCTGCTGGGCATCTGGGAGGCCGAGCAGAAGACGGTGCTGTTCGTCACGCACGACATCGACGAGGCCATCTTCATGGCCAGCCGCGTGGCCGTTTTCAGCGCACGGCCCGGCCGCATCAAGAGCGAGATCGCGGTGGACCTGCCGCACCCGCGCCACTACACGGTCAAGACCACGCCCGCGTTCATGGAACTGAAGGCCCGGCTGACCGAAGAAATCCGCGCGGAGTCCATGGCTGCGGCGGAACATTGAGATGAAAGCCGGCGCCGCGACCGCCCGACCCACGCCCGCCCGCACCGCGGCCGCGCCGGCGCTGGCGCTGTACGAGCAGGTCAAGGAGCACATCACGCGCCGCATCCAGAGCGGCGAGTGGCCGGCCTGGCACCGGCTGCCGTCCGAGCACGAACTCGTGGCGCAGTTCGGCATCTCGCGCATGACGGCCAACCGCGCGCTGCGCG
>CAJYRH010000499.1 GCA_913776795.1 uncultured Pseudorhodoferax sp.
CGCGGGAGTTGGCGTCTGAGCCGACGGAACGGCGCTGCCCGCGCCCAGCTTGTTCAACGCGTCGATGTTGCGCGAGAGCTCTGCAACGCGTTCGGAGGCTTCCTTGCTGGCCTTCTCGCGGGCGATCTTCTCGTCCTGCGCGCGGCTTTGCACGCCGCCCTTGGAGAGGGTCAGCCTGTCCGGTGCCGTCGCGGCGGGCCGGCTGTCGTCGACCTTGCCCTGCACCCGGCCGCTGGCCGAACGCTGGGCGACGCCCGGAACCGTGGGCACCTGGCCTGCCATCTGGCTGCGGTAGGCGTTGAAGTCGCGCGACTGGGCCGCGATGGTGCGCGTGGCCTCGTCCGCCGGGACGGCGGCGGCCTGGCTGGCGCTGGGCAGGTCCAGCACGGCACCGGCGCGCAGGCGGTTGACGTTGCCATCGATGAAGGCGTTCGGGTTGCCGCGCAGCATGGCGACCAGCATCTGGTCGAGCGAGACGTTGGGCGGCTTGTTGGCGGACGCGATGCGGCTGGCCGTGTCGCCACGGCGCACGGTGGTGCTGCCAGGCGGGGGCGTAGGTGCCGGTGCAGCCGCGGGCGCCGTGGCACGCGAGGCCGGTGCCGGCGGTTGTGCAGGAGCCGGTGCGGGTGCTGGCGGTGCGGGTGCGGCAGGGCCCGGGGCCGGATCTGCAGCAGGGGCCGGAGCTGCAGCAGGGGCAGGGGCAGGTGCAGGCGGCAGCGCCACGGCAGGCGCCGGTGGGCGGGCCGGCGGCGTCGCGGCTCCGGGTGGTAGTTGCGGCGCCGTCGGCGCTGCGGCCTGGCGCTGCGACGGCGGATCCAGCAACAGGGTGTAGTCGCGTACGGCCCGGCCGGAGCCCCAGCTGGCCTGCAGGATCAGATCGATGAAAGGTTCGCTGACGGGTTGGTCGCTGCTGAGCCGCAACACGGCGCGGCCGTCGGGCCGGCGTGTCCGTTCGATGCGCATGCTGCCCAGCGCGGCGTTGTACTCGAGGCCGGCGGCGCGGAAGGCTTGTGGCGTTGCGATCGCAGCCTGCAGCGTGCGGGATTCCTCCTCGGTGATGTCCGGCAGCTCGATCTCGGCGCGCAGCGGTTCGCCGAGCGCCGACTGCACCGTGGCCCGGCCCAGCGTCAGCGCCTGGGCCTCGTGCGGCGGTACCAGCAGTGCCGCGGTGGCGGTTGCCGCCACCATTCCGCGCTTCCAACCCTGCAGAGCCGGCTTCACCTTTGGTTTTCCATCAGCCTGTTCAGCAGCATTGGAACGTTTGATCATGCAAATGGACGGGCCGACTAGGTTACTAAAAAGCACGGTAGCAGCAATGCTTTAGGCTGACAAGCTGAAGCGGGTTCGAACCTGCGCTGCATTCGAGCCGGCCATTCTCGCTGCACTTCCATGTTGCCAGACGACAACGGCCCGCCAGGGGCGGGCCGTTTTCAGGGGACGAGCGTGGCTCAGGCCTGCAGCAGCACGCGCAGCGTGCGGCGCAGCGGCTCGGCGGCGCCCCACAGCAGTTGGTCGCCGATCGTGAAGGCGCCCACGTATTCCGGGCCCATGGCCAGTTTGCGGATGCGGCCGACCGGGATGTTCAGGGTTCCGGTGGTGGCCACGGGCGTCAGGCCCTTGAGCGTGTCCTCGCGCGTGTTCGGCACCACGCGCACCCACTCGTTGTCGGCGGCCAGCATGGCTTCGATGTCGGCCAGCGGCACGTTCTTCCTGAGCTTGAAGGTCAGCGCCTGGCTGTGGCAGCGCATGGCGCCGATGCGCACGCAGAAGCCGTCGACCGGAGTGATGCCGGTGCCGAAGGAAGGGCCCTGGCCCAGGATCTTGTTGGTCTCGGCGCCGCCCTTCCATTCTTCCTTGGACATGCCCCATTCGGCGTCGTCCTGCGCCTTGCCCAGGCCAAGGTCCTTGTCGATCCAGGGGATCAGGCTGCCGCCCAACGGCACGCCGAAGTTGGCGGTCTCGTCGGCACTCAAGGCCTTCTGCTTGGCCAGCACCTTGCGGTCGATCTCGAGGATGGCCGACTTGGGGTCGTTGAGCAGGTCGCGCACCTCGCCATGGATGCTGCCGAACTGCGTCAGCAACTCGCGCATGTGCTGGGCCCCGCCGCCGGATGCAGCCTGGTAGGTCATGGTGCTCATCCACTCGACCAAGCCAGCCTTGTACAGTGCGCCCACCCCCATGAGCATGCAGCTCACGGTGCAGTTGCCGCCGATCCAGTTCCTGCCGCCCTTGGCCAGGGCGCGCTGCATCACGGGCAGGTTGACGGGGTCGAGCACGATGACGGCGTCGTCCTTCATGCGCAGCGTGGAGGCGGCGTCGATCCAGTGGCCGTGCCAGCCCGCGGCGCGCAGCTTGGGGAAGACTTCGGTGGTGTAGTCGCCACCCTGGGCCGTGATGATGATGTCGCAGCGCTTGAGCGCGGCGATGTCGTAGGCGTCCTGCAGTGTGGTCTCGTTCTTGGCCTGCGCAGGAGCCTTGCCGCCTGCGTTGGAGGTCGAGAAGAACACCGGCTCGATCAGCGCGAAATCGCCCTCGGCCTGCATGCGGTCGATCAGGACCGAGCCGACCATGCCGCGCCAGCCGACGAGGCCGACCAGATTACCTACCTTCATCACATTGCCCTTTCAAGTAAAAAAACAAACAGCGCCTGACGGGACTGCTCGCCTGGCGCGTCGGAGGCCAGGAAGGGCGCACGACGAACCAGGCTGGATCAGCCCTTAATGGTGGTCGTGGTTTTGGTGGAGATGTCGGCCGCCCCAACCACCCCGGAGGGCGTGGTTTCCCGCACCCACGTGCCGAACGGCACGGACAGGATTGCGGAGCAGGCAGCGGCGGACATGGCGCGCGATTCTAGCCCAGCGCCTTCAGGACGGCATCGCCCATCTCGCGCGTGCCGACCCTGGTCGTGCCTTCGCTGTGGATGTCGGGCGTGCGCAGGCCCTGAGCCAGCACCTTCTGCACGGCCGCTTCGATGCGGTCGGCGGCGGCCACCTGGTTCAGCGAGAAGCGCAGCATCATCGCGGCCGACAGGATGGTGGCCAGCGGGTTGGCCACGCCCTTGCCGGCAATGTCGGGCGCGCTGCCATGGCTGGGCTCGTACAGGCCCTGGTTGCTGCTGTTCAGGCTGGCCGAGGGCAACATGCCGATCGAGCCGGTCAGCATGGCCGCGGCATCGGACAGGATGTCGCCGAACATGTTGCCTGTCACGACAACGTCAAACTTCTTGGGCGCCTTGACCAGCTGCATGGCGGCGTTGTCGACGTACATGTGGTCGAGCGCGACGTCCGGGTACTCCTTGCCGATCTCGGTGACCACGTCCTTCCAGAGCTGGAAGGTCTCCAGCACGTTGGCCTTGTCCACGCTGGTCACGCGCTTGTTGCGTTTGCGGGCGGCCTCGAAGGCCACACGGGCGATGCGCTCGATCTCCGGGCGCGAATAGCGCATGGTGTCGAAGGCTTCCTCCGCGCCCGGGAAGTGGCCATCGGGCGAGACGCGCCGGCCGCGCGGCTGGCCGAAGTAGATGTCGCCAGTCAGCTCGCGGATGATCAGGATGTCCAGGCCTGCGACC
>CAJYRH010000500.1 GCA_913776795.1 uncultured Pseudorhodoferax sp.
CATCGGGCGCGGCAGGGGCGATTGGTCACGCAGTGCGTGACTTATCTTCCGAAGGGGAAGCCTGGCGCCCCGGTGCGCTGCACCCCGGCCTGTCGTGGACGCACTACCGTGCCTTGTTGAAGGTGCAGCGCCGCGAGGCGCGCGACTTCTACGAGGTGGAGGCCAGCCGCAGCGCCTGGTCGGCCCGCCAGCTGGAGCGGCAGATCAACAGCCTGCTGTTCGAGCGCCTGGCCAAGAGCCGCGACAAGCAGGGCGTGCTCGACCTGGCGCGTGAAGGCCAGACGCTGGCACGGCCGCAGGACGTGATCAAGGACCCGTATGTGCTGGAGTTCCTGGAGCTGCCCGCGTCGCACCGGCTGGTGGAGTCGCGCATCGAAGAGGCCCTGATCAACCAGCTGCAGGCCTTTCTGCTGGAGCTGGGCAGTGGCTTCGCCTTCGTCGGCCGTCAGCACCGGTTGACGCTGGAGGGCGACCACTTCTACCCCGATCTGGTCTTCTACCACGTCAAGCTCAAGTGCTACGTGGTGATCGACCTCAAGGTGGGCAAGCTGAGCCACGGCGATCTGGGCCAGATGCTGCTGTACGTCAACTACTACGACCGCGAAGTGGTCACCTCCGGCGACAACCCGACCATCGGCCTGGTGTTGTGCAGCGAGAAGAACGATGCGGTGGTGCGCTACGTGCTGGCCGACAAGCACGCGCAGATCTTCGCCAGCCGCTACCAGCTCGCGCTGCCCAGCGAGGATGTGCTGCGCGCGGAGATCCAGCGCGAGCTGGAGTCGCTCACGCCCAGTGCGCCACCCCGCAAGAGCCCGCCGCGCAAGCGTGCGCCTGCCAAACCCAAGACGGCCCGTCCTCCCAAGCCCAAAGGCAAGACCGCATGAGCCAACAAGAAGTCAACGCCATCCATGGCCGCCTGAGCCTGCGCGCCCCGCAAGCTGAATCCCTGGCCAGGCTGGCCCGGGCCATCGAGGCCTGCCCAGACATCCTGCGCCGTGCGCGCACGGCGGACGACGTGAAGGCGATGCCCGCCTGCCTGCAGGCGCTCTTCCCGCAGCTGCAGGACTTCGAACGCGACTTTCCCTCGCTGTGTTTCGCACTGGCCACCGGCGTGGGCAAGACGCGCTTGATGGGGGCTTTCATCAGCTACCTGCATGTGGTGCACGGCATCAAGCACTTCTTCGTGCTGGCGCCCAACCTGACCATCTACGACAAGCTGATCGACGACTTCACGCCGAACACGCCCAAGTACGTGTTCAAGGGCGTGGCGGAGTTCGCGGCCTACCCGCCGGAGATCATCACCGGCGACAACTACGAGGAGCGTGCCCAGGCGCTGGGCGACCTGCTGTCGCCGGTCACCATCAACATCTTCAACATCGCCAAGATCACGTCGGAGGTGCGCGGCGGCAAGGCGCCGCGCATCAAGCGGCTGAGCGAGTACATCGGCCAGAGCTACTTCGACTACCTGGCCGGCCTGGATGACCTTGTGCTGCTGATGGACGAGTCGCACCGCTACCGCGCCACGGCCGGCCTGCGCGCCATCAACGACCTGCAGCCGCTGCTGGGTTTGGAGCTGACGGCCACGCCCTTTGTGGAGACGACCAAGGGCCCGGTGCCGTTCAGGAACGTGGTGATGCACTACCCGCTGGCCCAGGCGCTGGACGATGGTTTCGTCAAGGACCCGTATGTGGTGACCCAGCGCAACTTCGACGCGAAGAGCGTGTCGGCGGAGGAGCTGGAGCGCGTCAAGTTGCAGGACGGCGTGCGCATGCACGAGCTGACCAAGGTCGAGCTCAAGACCTATGCGCGCACCCAGGGCGTGAAGGAGGTCAAGCCCTTCATGCTGGTGATCGCACGCGACACCACGCATGCGGCAGCGCTACAGGCCTACATGCAGTCGCCCGACTTCTTTGCCGGGCGCTATGCCGGCAAGGTGATCCAGGTCGACAGCAGCAAGACCGGCGCCGAGGAAGAAGCCATGGTGCGCAAGCTGCTGGCGGTGGAAAGCGTGGACGAGCCCACCGAGATCGTGGTGCACGTGAACATGCTCAAGGAGGGTTGGGACGTGACCAACCTCTACACCATCGTGCCGCTGCGCGCGGCCAATGCGCGCACGCTGGTGGAGCAGTCCATCGGCCGCGGGCTGCGCCTGCCCTACGGCAAGCGCGTGGGGGTTGTTGCGGTGGACCGGCTGAGCATCATTGCGCACGACCGGTTCCAGGAGATCGTGGACGACGCGCGCCGGGCGGATTCGCCGATCAAGCTCAAGACCTTCGAGCTGCCGCCACCCGGTGCGCAGGACGATGCCGGCACCCAGAGCGTGACGGTGCAGCCGAACTGGGCAGCCAGTCTGGGCGTTGGTGCAGCCATCGACGATGCGCGCACCGAGCGGACCCCGGGCATTGCCTCCAGCGACATTTCCACGACCCAGGCGGGCCCTGCGCCCATCTTCACGACGCAGCAGGAACGGCAGGCGGCCCTGGCCGTGATGGAGGTGCTGGCGACCTACGAGGTCAGGCCTTCACAGGCACCGTCGCGGCAAGCGCTGCTGGGAGCGGAGCTGCAGGCGCAGATCACCGAAGCCGTGCGCGAAAGGCTGCCGCCGATGCAGGCATCTTTGCCCATGGGCGAGGTTGCTGCGCCTGCGCTGGACCTGGCGGACGTGGTGCGGCGCGCGACCGAGGTGGTGGTGCAGCAGACCATCGACATCCCGCGCATCGCCGTGGTGCCCAAGGGCGAGGTCAGCGGCGGCTTCGAGCCGTTCACGCTCGACCTGCAGGGCGTGCACCCGCAGCCCAAGAACAGGTCGCTGGTCGCCCAGTCGCTGCACACGCATGACCAGCAGGTGCTGGAGGCACAGCGCAGCGGCACCGAGCGGCGCCCCGAGGACTACATCGTCCATGCGCTGATCGACAAGGACGACATCGACTACAACACCCAGGCCAGCTTGCTGTACGACCTGGCGGGGCAGATGGTGGCGCATTTGCGCGGCTACCTCGCCGACGAGGACGAAGTGCGCAATGTGCTGATGCAGGAGCGCAAGACGCTGGCCGACAACATCTACGCCCAGATGCATGCGCACTTTCGCCCGACTGCCACCGACTACACGGTGGACGTGCGCCGCGGCTTCACCGCGCTCAAGGCGCCGACCTTCACCATTGGCGCGGGGCAGACGCTGCGCGACTACCGGCAGACAGTCGATGAGCCCAGCCGCATCAAGCAGATGGTGTTCGGCCACTTTCGCAAGTGTCTGTTTCCGATGCAGAAGTTCGACTCGGACACCGAGCGCCGCTTCGCTGTGATTCTGGAGCGGGATGCGTTGAAGTGGTTCAAGCCCGCAAAGGGGCAGTTCCAGATCTTCTACAAGCTGGGGGTGGAGCAGCCGGAGTACGTGCCGGATTTCGTGGTCGAGACGGAAGACGTGCTGTTGATCTGCGAGACCAAGGCCCGTAATGAACTGGGCTCGGCCGAAGTGCTGGCCAAGGCCGAAGCAGGTGCGCTGTGGTGCCAACGGGCCAGCCAGCTGGGTGCCAGCGCCAAACCCTGGAAGTACCTGCTGATACCGCATGACCATGTGACGGAAGACAGGCGCTTGCAGGACCATGTGCAATCCTGTGCCAGGACCGCCGCGTGATCCCTGATTTCAACCACTCGCATGTGCTGCCGCCGTTCGTCGGTGACTCGCCGACGCAGCAAGCGCACGCGTCACCGTATCCAACGACTGCTGCCGAATTGGTGCATCGGCTTGGACACACGAGCGAGAGGCGCCAGATTCTTCGTGGGCTGCTTGTCTACCGGTCGGCTCTGCGCGGGCTGGGCTTCGTCAACGGCGTGCAGTGGATTGATGGGAGTTTTGTAGAGGACGTGGAGAAGCATCAACACAGATCGCCGCGGGACATTGTCGTTGTCACGTTCGCCTACACCCCTGTGGGTATGGGCCCTGCGCAGGTCCTGGCGTTGGCCGAACAACATCCGGCGGTGTTCATGACCGCTGAAACCCGGTCGCACTATTCCTGCGACGCTTACTTCGTCCGGCTCGATGGAAATCCGGAGAAGCTTCTGGTGCGTGCGACGTACTATCACGGCCTGTTTTCACACCGGCGCGGCGACAACGTTTGGAAGGGCATGTTGACACTGCCGTTGCAATCCGACGATGCGCAAGCCCTGGCGACATTGACGCGCTTCGACGCAGGAGATTCACATGCTGCCTCAGCTTGAGCGCCAATTTCTGGAGGCCGACTTGGCGCAGGTGCGGTCTCTGCTGCTGCAGTCGCCGATTGACGAAGATCCCATCGAACATCTGCAGTTCAGCTCTCGGGCACAGGAAATCGAGGCACGCCTTGCGCAAATTTCGGAAACCATCACGACCGCCCCGGCAGGCGCAGCGCTGTTTTTCGGTGGCAATCCGGTGGTGGGATCTCACGGCATCAAGGCAAGTTTCGGCAGCAAGGCAGTCGGCCATTTTCAGAAGCTGGTGAGCCAGCGCTTCGCTGCCGACGAACGAGGACCGTTGGCATCCAGGGGACGTGTGCCGCGGACCGATGAAACCCAGTTGCTGGTGACGGATGTCGTCCGGGGTTCGTTCGGCTTTGTGCTTCAAGCCGCTTCCACAGAGTCAAGCAGCGAGATTTCGCTCAAGACGGCGGTCGATGAGGTGGCAGACACCTTGTCCAAGATGGCTGCGCCGGATGAGGCATTGTTCGATCAAGCTTCCGCAGGCCTGGATGATCGGCAGTTGGGAACGTTGAAGGAATTCTTCAAGCTGTTGGATGACGAGGGTGCCAGCCTGAGGCTTGTCGAGGGCGAGCGTGACTTCGAGCTGGACCGGTCAGCCGTGATGCGGGCGCGCGGGCGGGTCGAAGGGCTGCGCATTGCTGATCGAGTCGAGAAACGTGTCGGGCAAATCGTCGGCTGGACGCAGTACTCGCACCGGTTCGAGTTGCGTCTTGACGACGAGGGCGCTGTCTTGCAAGGCCAAGTGTCGCGGGAGGCCATGGAAGCAGTGGTGACCGGAGGCTTGAACCCACTAAATCGACGGTTCCAGGTCATGCTCAAGGTGCGGGAGGTTCATGCTCGTAGCCGAGCTCCCCGACTGACGTTCACGTTGCAATCGATGGACGCCATCAGTTCAT
>CAJYRH010000501.1 GCA_913776795.1 uncultured Pseudorhodoferax sp.
CCCAGTACGTTGTTTGCAGCGTGCAGTGCGAACGCCGTGCCAGCCTGCAGCGGTGCTGCAAGTGCCTGTCGGGATTGGAATTTGTGTTGCCCCCAGGGGGCAGGTGGGTCGCGGGCGACCCGCTGTGGCGGACCCGGTGGGTCGTGCGCTGCGCGCGCCCACGCGGCGCGGGCGCCGCGCGCGCTCAGGCGCCGCGTTCGAGCCCGTGCTTCTTGAGCAGCTTGCCCAGCGCGCGCCGCTCCTTGCCGGCGAGCCGCGCCGCGTGGGTCACGTTGCCTTCTGCCAGCTGCATGAGCCTGCGCAGGTAGTCGCGCTCGAACTGCTGGAGCGACTCCTCGCGCGCGTCGTGGAAGCTGCGCAGCGCGCCGGGGGCGACGCTGGCCGGTGTGACCACGGTCACAGGCCTGGGCAGGACGTGCGGGCACAGCTCCAAGGTGTCGCCATCGGACAACATCAACGCGCGCTGCACGCGGTTGTCGAGCTCGCGCACGTTGCCGGGCCAGGCGTAGCGTGCGATCCAGTCCAGGCTGGCAGGCGTCAGCCGGCGCGGAGCCAGACCGTGGCGGCGCGCATGCCCGGCGGCGAAATGCTCGGCCAGCAGCTGGGCATCGCCCGGGCGTTCGCGCAGTGGCGGCAATTGCAGCAGCAGCACGTTGAGGCGAAAGACCAGGTCATCGCGGAAATGGTGGCTGTCCAGCAAGGCCTCCAGGCGCGGGCTGGCGGCGGCGATGATGCGCACGTTGCCGCTGCATTCGCGGCCGCCGCCGACGGGTCGGTAGCGCTGGTCCTGCAGGAAGCGCAGCAGCGCCACCTGGGCGCGCAGCGGCAGAGCGTCCAGCTCGTCCAGGAACAGCGTGCCGCCCTCGGCAGCGGCCACCAAGCCGGCGCGGGCCTGGCGCGCGTCGGTGAACGCGCCGCGCTCGCAGCCGAAGAGCTCGGTCTCGATCAGGGTCTCGGGCAAAGCGCCGCAATTGACAGGCACGAAGGGGCCGTGGTGGCGCGCGGACTGGTAGTGGATGGCGCGTGCGGCCAGTTCCTTGCCAGTGCCGGTCTCGCCCTGGACCATGACCGGCGCGTCGAAACGCGCCATGCGCTCGATCAACTGCAAGGCCTGCACGAAGGCAGGCGAACGGCCGATCAGGCGGGGTGCGAAGTGGTTGGCGGGCTGCATGGATCCTCCCCCGGTGGCAGGTGGTCCATGAGCCTAGCGCCGCCTGGCCCCATGCGGCAAGGGCCAGTGCTGGGCGCCGGCACCGCCCTGCGGCGGTTGGCGTCCATTTGTAGGTCAGATGGTGGATGGCGTGCGCCACCCGCCGGCGGATCAGCTGGCGCTCTTGTCCTTGAGCTTCTCGCCGCCACGGCGGATCGCGGCGCCGCTGCGCTCCATGCCGTTGCCCACGGCTTCGCCGGTGCGCTGAGCGCCGTGCTTGATGGCCTCGCCCGTGCGCTGGGCGCCGTGCTTCACGGCCGCGCCGGCGCGGTGGGCGCCTTCCTTCACGTTCTGTTCGGCACGTGCAGCGGGGCCGGGCTGCGGGTTGCGCGGGTCGGCGCTGCGGTAGGGCTGCGTTTGCTGCATGTCACGCGTGGTGGTGCCGCGGTAGTTCTGCAGCGCCTGGTCCATGCGCTGCTCGCGCGTGGTCATGTCCTGGGCCTGGGCAGCCGGCAGCGCGGCGGTGAGAGCGACGGTGGCAGCAGCGATCAAGGCAAGGTGGCGGGAAGAGGTCATGGTGCGATCCGTACAGGGTTGAAAGGAATGGCACGAGATTAAGGGCAGCCCGCCGCCGCCGCAGTCGGCTTGCCGCGCAACGGCGCGTGGGCCGGCGACTACGCTGCCCCGTCGTTCGCGATTCCCCCTTCGTGCTTTTCCCGTTCGGCCGGCGTCAGATCTCGTAGCCTTCTGCCACCGCCTTGTCATTGTCGGCCACCATGGCCTGGTCGACGACGCTGCGCTGCAGCGTGGGCGCGAACGACTCGATCAGCGCGTACACGTACGCCCGCAGGTAGCTGCCGCGCCGCAGCGCCAGCCGGGTCAGGTTGATGCCGAACAGGGCGCCTGCGTCGATGGCCCGCAGCTGGGTGTCGCGCTCGGCCTCGAACGCGATGGAGGCCACGATGCCCACGCCCATGCCCAGCTCCACGTAGGTCTTGATCACGTCGGCATCCATCGCGCTCAGGACGATGCGCGGCTCGATGCGGTGGCGGGCGAACGCCTGGTCGATGTGGCCGCGTCCCGTGAAGCCCGCGCCGTAGGTGATCAGCGGAAAGCGCGCGAGCTTGTCCAGGCTCAGCGGCCCGTCGAGCAGCGGGTGGCCGGGCGGCACGATGACCGAGTGGGTCCAGCGGTAGCACGGCAGCGCGACGAGGTCGGCGTACTGCGCCAGTGCCTCGGTGGCGATGCCGATGTCGGCCTCGCCCGAAAGCAGCATCTCCGCCACCTGGCGCGGCGAGCCCTGGTGCAGGTGCAGCTTGACGTTGGGAAACTGCAGCCGGAACTCCTGCACCGCCGTGGGCAGCGCATAGCGTGCCTGCGTGTGGGTGGCCGCGATCGACAGGGCGCCGCTCTGCTGCGCCACGAACTCCTGGCCAGCGGTGCGCAGGTTGTGGCTGCCCTGCAGGATGTTCTCGATGATGGGCAGCACATGGGCCCCGGGTTCGGTCAGCCCCGTCAGCCGCTTGCCGGCGCGCACGAACAGGTCGATGCCCAGCTCTTCCTCGAGCTCGCGGATCTGCCGGCTCACGCCGGGCTGCGAGGTGTGCAGGGTATGGGCCACTTCGGTGAGGTTGAAGCCGCAACGCACGGTTTCACGGACGGAGCGCAATTGCTGGAAGTTCATCCTGCCGCATTGTTCGGGGCGGCGCGCCAATCTCCAACGATTGATTCGTTGGTTCTATATCGCCAAAACATCGCTGGATCCGTCCGCGCACCGGTCGAAAAAGTGCCCCATGCCGGCCTGCGGCATGGGGCTCAATCCCCTTCCGAGGGAGCAGTCGCTGAAAGGTGCGACGGAACCACTGTAGGGAAGCGGAAGCGCGCGGCCAACGAAGATTCATGCGCTTGCATATGCGGGCCATGCAGGTGGGCAGCGTACCGGCTGACCTGCGGACGGCGTGGGCGCCGAACCACGGCAGGTCGTCGCGGGCAGAACATCACTGCTTTTGCACCGAGGGCATGCCGATGAATCCACGCACCACACCACGCACCACGCCACGCACATGGGCCTTGCTGCTGGGCGCCGCAGCGGTCGGCGCCGCACTGGCGGCCTGCAGCAGCATGGCCCAGCGTGCCCCCGTCGCGCCATTGCCCCACGCCAGCGCAGTGGACATGCCCCGCTACATGGGCCGGTGGTATGTGATCAGCAACATCCCGACCTTGCTGGAGCGCGGGGTCGTCGATGCCACGGAGAACTACACCCTGCGCCCGGACGGCAGCGTGGACATCGACTTCCGCTACCGCCGCAGCCCGGGCGGCTCCGAGAGCACGCTCGGCTCACGCGGGTACGTCGAGCAGGGCGATCCGGCGATCTGGGGCGTGCAGTTCTTCTGGCCGATCCGGGCCGACTACCGCATCGCCTGGCTGGCACCGGACTACAGCCGGGTCATCGTGGCGCGCGAGAAGCGCGACCATGTCTGGATCATGGCCCGCACCCCGACGCTGCCGCAGGCCGAATACGACGCCATGGTGCGGCAGGTGGCGGCCATGGGCTACGACACCGCGAAGCTCGAGCGCGTGCCGCAGGCGGGAGCCAGCGCCGCTCGGTGACCTGCGACGCGGCCGGCGGACCGCTGCGGCGCGTCGGTGCCGATGGTCTTGCAGCATGCGGCGACGGGCGCGCCACGGGTGCGGTGGTCCACTGGCGAGCCGTGCATCCTCCAGGCCGTCCCGGCGCGGGCCGGGGGCCTGAAGTTGCTCATGAACGCCTTCTCCGGGGTGCTGGGCGCTTGCGAGTGCCGCTTCTTCGGTCCCGCGCTCGTCTCGGCCGCGACCCTGCGCGGGAAGGGTTGATGAGGCGCACACGGAAGCGGGTCGAGCAGCGCGGATACGAGGCGATCGACGGCGACACCGATGCGGTCTTCGCCTGGCTCAAACGCACGCACACCACCGCCGAGGCGCACGCCGTCGCCGCGGATCCGGTCCGCCACATCAACGGCTGGCGGGTCCGCACGCTGCGCGACGGGCACGGTCTGCAGAGCTTCCTCGAGATCGACTGGTCACGCACGACGCGCGGTGCCTCATGCCCACGGTCCGTGGTTCGGAGGTCGGCAGCCAGAAGCATTGCGCCGGCCAGCGCGTCGGCGCCCAGGGCAGGGAAGAGATGGTCTAGCGCGGGCTGGAGATGGCCCGCAGCGACTGGACGCCGCTGGCGCGCCCGTTCCAGCACGGCCTGTCGCGCATCTTGCGCGGAGAGCCGGACCGGGGCTTCGTCGCCGAACATGCGCGGGACACGATTGCCGGTGCAAAGGATGACCTGCTGGTTTGCCGCAGGCGGCTGCACCACCGCCTCGATGCCTGCCAGATGAACGTTCCGCCGCAGGTGCGCGCAGCGCGGCGCGCATGCGGCCGCGGCAGCGGGTCAGCCCTGCCCCCGGGCCAGCGTGCTCAACGCAGCGCTGCTGCGTTGGCCGACATCGCTTGCTGCCCCAACCAGCCAGGCCCGGGCGGCCCTGCGCCCGGCATCGCGCAGGTGCTCGAGAAAGGGCAGGTGCGCGATCAGCCGGGTCTCTCCACGCAGCGCGGCCAGCACGGGGCCGCCGTCGACCAGGTGCCAGCGGGCGCGGGCAATGCGCGCGACCACGCCACCGCCGGGCCACCAGCGCGGGCCGGCATCGGCCTGGAGCGTGGCCAGCATCTCCAGCTCGCGCAAGAAAGGGGCCTGGAAGGCGATGTCCGTCGCGCGCTCTGCGATCTCGGCCCGCTGGCGCGCCGTCCGCGCATGCTGGCGTGGCGCCAGCAGCACCAGCAGCGTGTCGGTGGCGCAACGCGCATCGGCCAGCAGCGGCAGCAGGGCCGGGTTGGCGCTGTAGCCGCCGTCCCAGTACGGTTCGTCCTCGATCACCACGGTGTGGTGCAGCGTGGGCAGGCAGGCCGAGGCCAGCACCGCGTCGATGCCGAGCGCCGCGTTGTCGAAGATCCGCAGCCGCCCGCTGTTGGCGTGCGTGGCCGCAATCGCCAGCCGCGGCGCAGCGGCGCTGCGCAGCGCCGCGAAGTCCACCTGCTCGGCCAGCAGCGCGCGCAGCGGATCGCGCCCCAGTGGATTGAATTCGTGCGGCGCGAACAGCTGCGACCACTGCAGCATGAGCCGCGCCAGCGGGTTGAAGGCCAGCGCCTCTTCCTGGCCCACGGTCAGCCATTCGAACGGGACGCGGCTGCCGACCGCGCTCCAGAAACCGGCCAGCGCGGCCCGCGCGCCCTCGGGTCCGCCCTGCACCAGGCCATGGGCCAGCAGCACGCCGTTGATGGCGCCGGCGCTGGTGCCGCTGATGCCGGCGATGGCGAAGCGGTCGGCCTCCAGCAGGGCGTCCAGCACGCCCCAGGTGAAGGCGCCGTGCGCGCCGCCGCCCTGCAGGGCGAGGTTCAGGGCCGGACGCCGAGTGGAACGAAGGGGCAGTGGGGGCCAGCGCATGCCTGCAGCATGCCATGGGCCGGTGTCACGCCTTGCCGCGGTACCGGCCGGCCCGTGCAGCGCCATCGATGATGTCGCGCCAGGACTTGCCTGCCGCATGCAGCTGGTCGGCCGTCGGCCCGAGCGGGTTGCCGTACCGGGCCTCGGTCCAGGCCTGCAGCCGGACCAGGTCGTCGGCCGGCGTGGCAGCGCGAAAGTGCTGCTTGAGCGCGTTGCGCTGTGCGACGCACCAGCGTGCGACCTGTTCCTCGGCCTCGCCGGCCTGCAGCCGCAGCGCCGCCGCCTGCCGCAGCGCGGCGACTTCGGCTTCGTACTGGGCACGCAGGGCGCCGGCCATGGGTGGGTCAGCCGCCACTGCGCAGCGCCTTGCGCGCGCGCGCAGGCGTGGGTGCTGTTGCGGCGGAACGCAGCGGCGCATCCCACGCCAGCCGGCCCCAGCGGGCCGCCTCGTCGCGGTCGTCGAACACGCCGGCGGGAGCCTCGTGGTGGTTCATGCGGGCGACTTCGCCCCGGCGTACGTACTCGAAAGGCGGCAGGCCACGCGCATCGAACGCGGCCCGGTGGGCGCAGGCCGGCCTCACCAGCTCAGCGTGACCTGCAGCGTGTCGGCGTAGGTGCCGGAAGGCACGGCGCCGGCGTGGGTCTTGTTGACGCGCCCGTAGACCGGCAGCGTGAAGGCGCCGCCATTGGCGGCCATGGAAACGCCCACCGCGCCGCCGCTCGTGGGATAGGCCGTGGTCATGGCAGGGTCGCTGTAGACCTCGTAGGGCAGGTAGGCGCTGCTGCCCAGGCGCATCGCGCGCGTGCCGGTGCCGACGCTCGTGCCCTGGCCGGGATGGTTGCCCGCATTCACGCTGACCGACATGGCGGACACGTCGGGCGAGCACACGACCTGGGTGGCGCCTGCACCGCCCGCACCTCCGGCGGCGGAGGCCAGCAGCACACCGGTGAACGTGGAGGGCTGCACGCCGAAATCCAGCGTGCCGAAGTTGGCGCTGGCGGCGCCGCCGGAACCACCGCCGGAGACGGCGCAGCCGCCCGTGAGTGTCATCTGCGCCATGAGCTGGCCGCCGGCACCGCCGGCCACCGCGGCACTGCCACATCCGAGCAGGACGCAAGCGAGGAAAAGAGAGAATTTTGGGCTGTTCATGGTGCCGCTGTCAGTTTCTTGTTCGGCGAGCGAGCGATTCTCTGACGCCAATTGTGTCGTGGTCAGTCCAAATTGTCACATTTCAGGCGATTCCTGTAACAATTTCGGCCGCCACGCGCACGTCAATGTGTGGCCATCATCGCCACGGATGCCAGCAACTCCTTGATCTTGAACGGCTTCTGGAGCGTTCTGAGCGGTGCGAGCGCGTCCAGCCGCGCCGATGACCCTGGCGGTGCGGGGAAGCACATCGCGACGACTGGCAGGTCGGCACGGCAGACGAACTCGCCGGCGCGCACACGTTCGAGCAGGGCGAGTGCATCGGCGCCATCGTCGATGTCCAGCACCATGCCGCCGAACCTCGTGGTTTGCAGCATGGGAAGGGCCCGCGCGACGCTGGAGACGTCGTGGAAATCGACCAGGCCCAGCTCGCGTGCCACGGACACCATCGTCCGGCGCATCACGAACTGGGGCTCGACCAGCAGCACGGCGGGCAGGCGTCGCGCTGGACTCACAGGTCGCCCTCTGCGGCGCTGCCCGTCAGGGCTTCGTTGACCAGGGTGCGCAGGGCCTGCAGCACCGCCAATTCCACGGTCCCGAGCACGCGGGGCTTGCTATCGAGTACGCACAGGGTGCCCACGCGCTCGCCGCCCGGCGCAGTGAGCGGCGCGCCGGCATAGAAGCGGACATGGGGCGCGCCGGTCACCAGCGGGTTGTCGGCGAACCGCGGGTCGGCCAGGGCGTCTTCCACGACGAAGGTGTCCGGTTGCAGGATGGCGTGGGCGCAGAAGGCGATGTCGCGGCTGGTCTGCGGCAGTGCCATGCCCACGCGCGACTTGAACCACTGGCGGTCCTGGTCGACCAGCGTGACCAGCGCCATCGGCATGTCCAGCTGTTCGGCGGCGAAGCGCACGACGCGGTCGAACCGCTCGTCGGGCGGGGTGTCGAGCACCATGAGCGCGTGCAGGGCGCGCAGGCGTGCGTCTTCGTCGGCAGGCAGTGGTGCGGATGGCATGGTGCGCCGAGCGTAGCCGGCCAGCGGGGCGGGGCCTGTCGGACGTGGCCGACGATGTCAGTTCTTGCCGCCACCCGCCATGCGCCGCTGCTCGCGCAGCATGAACAGGTACAGGCTTTCGACCTTTTCGCGCGCCCAGGGCGTCTTGCGCAGGACCTTGAGGCTGGAGGCGATGCTGGGCTCGTGCGCGAAGCAGCGCAGCGCGATGCGCTCGGCCAGTCCCGGCCAGCCGTAGTGGGCCACGAGGTCGGTCAGGATGCGCTCCAGCGTCAGGCCGTGCAGGGGGTTGCGCGGCTGGGCCGGCGGGGCTGGGGGGTGGGTGTCGCTCACGGTGGCGATGGTGCCATGGTCACGCGCACTGCCAGAGCGCAGAATGCGGCCACGTCTGCTCCGTGACCACGCCATGAATCCGATCGAGAAGGTCCTGCTGTTCGGCGCCGCGCCTGCGGTGCTGCTGCTGTCGCTGCTGGAGGGCGTGGTGCTGTCGCGCCGCGGGCAGTACGACTGGCGGGCCTACGGCATCTCGCTGTTCGACTATGCGGGGCGCATCGCCATCACCGTGTTCGTGCCGTTCACCATCGCCGCGCCGCTGGTGCGCTGGGTCGAGCAGCACCGGCTGGCCACGGTGCCGGTGGATTCGGTCGGCATGGCCCTGGTGCTGTTCGTGCTGCTGGAGTTCTTCTACTACTGGCTGCACCGCGCCGGCCACCGCGTGCGCTGGTTCTGGTGCAACCATGCCGTGCACCACACGCCCAACCAGCTCAACCTGGGCGCCTCGCTGCGCATCGGCATGTTCGGCAAGCTGACCGGCAACGTGGTGTTCCTGCTGCCCATGGTCTGGCTCGGGTTCGACCTGCGGCTGGTGCTGGCCGCGCTGACGCTGAACCTGCTCTACCAGTTCTGGCTGCACGCCACCTGGATTCCGAAGCTGGGCTGGCTGGAGTACGTGCTCAACACGCCCTCGGCCCACCGCGTGCACCACGCCGCCAACCTCGACTACCTGGACGCGAACTACGGCGGCGTGCTCATCGTGTTCGACCGCCTGTTCGGCACCTATGTCGCCGAGCGCGACGACCTGCCCTGCCGCTACGGCCTGGTGCACCCCATGACCAGCCGCAACCCGGTGTACGTGGAACTGGCCCAGTGGATCGCGCTGGCGCGCGACCTGGGGCGTGCGCGCTCGCTGCGCGCACTGGTGGGCCACCTGGCCATGCCGCCGGGCTGGTCGCCGACCGGTGCGCACGAGACCACTGAGGCGCTGCGCGCGCGGGCGTCCGGCGCCGCGGACGCGGTGCCCGTCAGCGTGCCCCGAACGCCGCGCCTGCGAACAGATCCTTGAACTCGCGCGGCTGCGAGCGCCAGTACTGGCGCGGCGCCACCACCTGGGCGCCGAGACGGGCCGCCGCGTGCCAGGGCCAGTGCGGGTCGTACAGCATGGCGCGGGCCAGGGCCACGGCATCGGCCCGGCCTTCGGCGACGATGGCCTC